>JAFVRI010000162.1 GCA_017504335.1 Clostridia bacterium | reverse complement strand
GTTCAATTCCTACCTTGGCAAAGAAACCGGATACCGCGCGGGCAAACCCGGACAGAGCTGGCGTACCGCAACGGGTCAATGGCTGCTCTACTCCATTGTGCGATTTATCTACGGACTTTGTCCCGAAATGGACGGCCTGCGAATCACTCCCTGTCTGCCCCCCTCCTGGAAGGAATGCTCCATCTCCAAGCAGTTCCGCGGATGCACGTATCATATCCGCTTCCAGCAGGTGAACGATGGCGTTTGTCAACACATCGAGTGCATGACGGTAAACGGCGTATCGGTCGATCCTACCCTGCCCATCCGACCGATCAAGGGCGGTACGTTGGAGATCGAAGTTACGTTGAAAAAGTAAACCGAAAAACAATCACGGAGGCAATACGATGATCTACAATCATTTTCAAGATATGAAGCTGTCCTCCCTCGGTATGGGCTGTATGAGACTGCCCACCTGTCCCGACGGCAAAATCGATATGGACTCGGTACGGGAGATGGTCGCCTATGCCATAGAAAAGGGCATCAATTATTTCGATACCGCCTGGGGCTATCACGGCGGTGATTCGGAGCGGGCGATGGGAGAGGTTCTCAAGGGCTATCCCCGTGACCGTTTTTACCTTGCCACCAAATTCCCGGGCTACGATCTTTCCAACATGGGCAAGGCCGAAGAGATCTTTGAAGCGCAGCTGAAAAAATGCCGGGTAGAGTATTTCGATTTTTATATGTTCCACAACGTATGCGAGTTGAATATCGATGCGTATCTGGATCGCTCGTACGGCATTCTCGACTATCTGTTAAAACAGAAAAAGAACGGACGCATCCGCCATCTCGGATTTTCCACTCACGGCACCCTTGAGACCATGCAACGCTTCTTTGATGCTTACGGAGAGTATATGGAATTCTGTCAGATCCAGCTGAACTGGCTGGACTGGAGCTTACAAAATGCCAAAGAAAAGGTTGAGCTTTTGAAAAAATGGAACCTTCCCGTTTGGGTCATGGAGCCCGTCCGCGGCGGAAAGCTGGTCAAATTGGAAGCCGAACAGGAAGCCTTGCTCAAGGCAATGCGCCCCGACGCAAGCGTGGTAGAATGGGCATTCCGTTTTCTGCAATCGATTCCCGAGGTCACCCTCACTCTTTCGGGCATGTCCAACATGGAGCAGCTTCGGGATAACATCGTCACCTACGAGACCGAGCAGCCGCTGAGCAACACGGAAATGCAGACGCTTCTGTCGGCGGCGGATGCCATGACCGCCAAAACCTCTCTTCCCTGTACGGCTTGCCGTTACTGCATCGATCACTGCCCCATGGAGCTGGATATTCCTCGTATCATTGAGCTATATAACGAGCATACCTATACAGGCGGTGGATTTTTGCCCGCCATGGCGATCCGCGCTCTGCCCGATGAGAAAAAGCCCTCTGCCTGTGTGGGCTGTCGCTCCTGCGAGGCGGTCTGTCCGCAGAACATCAGGATCAGCGAAATGATGAGCGATTTTACTGCGAGGCTAAAAAAATGACCGACCTTTCCAAAGCAAAGGATCTGCTTGCATCGGGGGAATATACCTGCGTACTGCAACGAGGGGAGGCAACCTACACCTCCAAGGAACGGGGCGTGAAGCCCTTGTTTGATTGGTTGGAGTCCTCCGTAGAGCTTCGGGGCTTTTCGGCGGCGGACCGTGTGGTCGGTAAGGGAGCGGCATTTCTCTACGTCATGCTGGGCATCACCTGTGTATATGCCCGCGTCATCAGTGCCCCTGCCTTTTTACTTTTGAAGAAGAACGGAATTGCGGTCACCTACGACACACTGACCGAACATATCATCAACCGCAAGGGAGACGGCATCTGTCCCTTTGAGGAAGCGGTTTTGGGTCTGAACGATGCCGAAAGCGCCTATGCGGCGATCGGTCGGAAAATGAAGGAAATAAACCGAACATAACTCAACGGCGGGGGACACTCCCGCCGTTTCGTGCTTTTTCAGGCAAATTCCTCCGTCTGTTTATATTATAAATATAAAATGTACGAAAGAATCGAAAAAATTTTATTGACTTTTTGACGAAGTAGTGCTACAATAAAAAAAGGTAACCTATCCGAAAGGAAAAAGAAAGCAATCAGAAAGGATTACATGATATGGCAACACCAATTATTATGCCGCGTCAGGGTCAGAGCGTTGAATCCTGTATCATCACGGCTTGGAACAAAAAGGTTGGCGACTCCGTAGAAAAGGGCGAAATCCTTTTCTCCTATGAAACCGACAAATCCTCCTTCGACGAGCCCGCTCCCGAAGCAGGTGTACTTCTGGCAATCTTCCATGAGGAGGGTGACGACGTCCCCTGCCTCGAAAATGTCTGTGTCATCGGCAATGCCGGTGAGGATGTGTCCGCGTTTGCTCCCGCAGGCGAGGATGCCGCTCCCGCCGCAGAGGCAGCAGCTCCCGCAGCCGCGCCCGCTGAGGTGAAGGTTGAAGCAGAGGCGGCAGCTCCCGCCACCGCCACGGAGATCAGTGGCGCCATTTCCCCCAGAGCAAAAGCACTTGCCGCAAAGACCGGCGCAGATCTTCTGAAGGCGACCCCCACGGGTCCCAACGGACGCATCATCGAGCGTGACGTACAGAGCCTTCTGGATCGCGGTCTCACCGTTTCCGGTGCCGCATCCGCAGGATATACCGCTCCCGTAGATGGCAGCGGCATCAACGGAAAGGTAATGCTTTCCGACCTGAACGCGCCTGCGGCAGCTCCCGCGGCAGCCGTGGCAGCAGCTCCCACCGAGGCGGAATACGAGGACGTGAAGCTTCCCAATATCCGCAAGATCATCACCAAGACCATGGTCGAGTCCCTCTCCACCATGGCACAGCTCACCTTCACCTCCTCCTTCGATGCCACCAAGATGCTGGCATACAGAAAGTCCCTGAAGACAGGAAGCGAAAAGCTGGGTCTTGCCAATATCACCATCAACGATATGATCCTCTTCGCGGTCTCCCGTGTTATTCTGAAGTATAGAAACGCAAACGCGCATATGCTGGGTGATACCATGCGTTACTTCAACACCGTTAATCTGGGTATTGCGGTGGACACCGAGCGCGGACTGATGGTTCCCACCGTATTCCATGCTGAGAAGATGACCCTGAATCAGATCTCCAAGGAAGCCAAGTCCGTCATCACTGCGGCACAGAGCGGTACCATCAATCCCGACCTGCTCCGCGGCGCGACCGTTACGGTCTCCAACCTTGGCTCGATGGGCATCGAATCCTTTACGCCCATCATCAATCCTCCTCAGACCTGCATCCTCGGTGTAGACTGTGTCACCACGAGAATGAAGGAAGTGGACGGAGAATACGTTCCCTACCCCGCCATGGGTCTGTCCCTGACGGTGGACCACAGAGTATTGGACGGCGCGGATGCCGCGAGAATCCTCAAGGATATCGGCTTTGCGCTTGAAAATATCGATCTGCTTCTGGCAAAGTAAAAAAGAAAGAAGGAAGCAACCATGTACGATTTAATCATTCTGGGCGGCGGCCCCGCAGGCTACAATGCCGCAGAGCGTGCCGGTCACGCAGGGCTTAAGACCCTTGTGATCGAGGAGCGTGCGCTTGGCGGTGTGTGTCTGAATGAGGGATGTATCCCCACCAAGACCCTTCTCTATTCGGCAAAGATCTACGACTACGCCAAGCACGGCAAGGACTATGGTGTGACCTTCGGCTCTGCCGAGATCGATCACGCATTCGTGGTCAACCGCAAGAACGGTGTGGTCAAGCAGCTGGTGGCAGGCGTGGGCGCCAAGCTCAAGAAGAGCGGCGTCGAGGTCGTCAAGGCATCGGCTGTCATTAAGGAAAGAGGTGCAGACGGCTTCGTGGTAACGGCAGACGGCAAGGATTACCTTGGCAAGCAGCTGCTCATCGCCACCGGTTCCGCTCCCGCTCTTCCCCCCATTGACGGACTCAAGGAATCTCTCGCAGAAGGCTTTGCGCTGACCAACCGTGAGGTTCTGGACCTTCCCGCCATCCCCAAGACCATCGTGGTCGTGGGCGGCGGTGTCATCGGTTTGGAAATGGCATCCTACTTCAATTCGGTAGGTGCCAAGGTCTATGTGGTAGAAATGCTCGATCACATTGCAGGTCCCGTTGACCGTGAGATCTCCAAGCTTCTGCAGAAGGATTACGCATCCCGCGGCGTGGAATTCATCCTCGGCGCGAGAGTGACCTCTATCAAGAACAAGACCGTAACCTACGAAAAGGACGGTAAGACCGTGGAAATTCCTGCCGATTATGCGCTGGTTTCCATCGGACGCCGTGCGAGAACCGCAGGCATCGGATGCGAGAACATCGGTCTGAAGCTGGAGAGAGGCGCCATCGTCACCAATGAGCAGGGTAAGACCAACGTGCCCGGTGTCTGGGCGGCAGGCGACGTCAACGGCAAATCCATGCTGGCGCACACCGCATATCGCGAGGGCGAGGTTTGTATCAACAACATCCTGGGCAAGAAGGATCGCGTAAATTACGCATCCATTCCCTCGGTCATTTACACCAACCCCGAGGTTGCCTCTGTTGGTGAAACCACCGAGAGCGCCAAGGAAAAGGGACTGGACGTCAACGTTCAGACCGTGACCCTCAAGTACAGCGGCCGTTATATCGCCGAGAATGAGCATGGCTACGGTATTCTCAAGGTGATCACCGACAAGAAGCACAAGAACATCGTCGGTCTGCACATGATCGGCTCCTACGCATCCGAGATCATTTACGGCGCTGCCATGATGGTAGAGACCGAGATGCGGGTAGAGGATATTCAGAAGATGGTATTCCCTCACCCCACGGTTTGCGAGGTCATTCGCGAATCCATGTTTATGTAAAAAATATTTATAAGGAGATAAAAGAATATGCCTAAGAGTCAATACGTAGATCCCGGCAAAGCCTTTGACGCCGGCTACATTCATTTTGAGGACATTCCCGTATGTCAGTACAACAAGACCCTCAAGGAAGAGATGAAGCTCTACACCAAAGAGGACATGATGCGCATTTACAGAGACATGGCGATCATCCGTGAGTTTGAGACCATGCTCAACGAGGTCAAGGTCAAGAGCTGCTACAACGGCGTGGAGTACAACAACCCCGGCCCCGCTCACCTTTCCATCGGTCAGGAGGCGTCTGCCGTCGGTGAGGCTTACTGCCTGGATATCAACGACCTTTCCTTTGGCTCTCACCGTAGCCACGGCGAGATTCTCGCAAAGGGTCTTTCCTCCATCGAAAAGCTGGATGACGAGGAGCTTTATGCCATCATGAAGGAATTTCTGGACGGCTCGGTTCTCGCGGTCGTTGAGAAGCACATGAACGCAGGCGGCAACGTTAAGGAGCTTGCCATCAACTTTCTGCTGTACGGCGCACTGGCAGAGATCTTCGCCCGCAAGACCGGCTTTAACCGCGGTCTCGGCGGATCCATGCACGCCTTCTTCATTCCCTTCGGTCTGATGCCCAACAACGCGATCGTTGGCGCATCCGCTCCTATCGCGCTGGGTGCCGCTCTCTATAAGAGATCCAACCACAAGCCCGGTATCGTCATCTCCAACTGCGGTGACGGCGCAACGGGCCGCGGACCCGTTCTTGAGTCCCTCAACTTCGCTTCCATGGATCAGATCACCAAGCTATGGGGCATGGACGGCAAGTTCAGCGACGGCGGTATGCCCATCCTCTTCAACGTATTCAACAACCACTACGGCATGGGCGGTCAGACCCGCGGCGAGACCATGGGCTTTGATATGGTTGCCCGTTTGGGTGCTGGCTTCAACCCCACACAGATGCACGCAGAGCGTGTCAACGGCTATGATCCTTTGGCTGTGATCGACGCGGTCGCCCGCAAGAAGAAGCTGTTGCTTGAAGGCAAGGGTCCCGCACTGCTTGACGTGGTTACCTACCGTGTATCGGGTCACTCCCCCTCCGACTCCTCCACCTACCGTACCGCAGAGGAAATCGAGGCTTGGAAGGCAGCCGATCCCATTGCCGCCTTCAAGGCAAAGCTGATCCTCGGCGGTATCGCGACCGAGGATGAGTTCGCGGCAATGCAGGAGCAGATCACCGCTCGCATGACCGAGATCATGAAGCTCGCCATCAACGACGAGATCTCGCCTCGCATGGATCTGAACAAGGAGCCCGATGCCATCGCCTCCATCATGTTCTCAAACCAGAAGGTAGTCAGCATGGATCCCGAGCGTGAGCCCGACGTGATGATGCCCAAGGAGGAGTGCCCCAGAGTCAAGGAGATCAAGGGCAAGATCCGTACCGCAAAGGACGCAAACGGCAAGCCCGTGTCCAAGATGAAGATGTACAACGTCTGCGACGGTCTCTTTGAGCCGATCATTGATAAGTTCTACGAGGATCCCACCCTCATCGCATACGGTGAGGACAACCGTGACTGGGGCGGTGCGTTCGGTGTCTACAAGAAGATGACCGAAGCCATTCCCTACCACCGCTTCTTCAACTCCCCCATTTCCGAGTCTGCCATCGTCGGCTCGGCTGTAGGCTACGCAATGTGCGGCGGTCGTGCCATCGTGGAGCTGATGTATGCCGACTTCATCGGTTGTGCGGGTGACGAAATCTTCAACCAGATGGCAAAGTGGCAGGCAATGTCTGCGGGCATTCTGAAAATGCCCATCGTCCTCCGTGTGTCCGTGGGCTCCAAGTACGGCGCTCAGCACTCTCAGGACTGGACCGCGCTTTGTGCGCACATCCCCGGTCTGAAGGTGGTATTCCCCTCCACACCTACCGACGCAAAGGGTCTGATGACCAGCGCCCTGAACGGAACCGACCCCGTTGTCTTCTTTGAGTCTCAGAGAGTGTACGGCTTCGGCGAGGAGTTCCGTGCGGAGGGTGTTCCCGAGGGTCACTACGAGATTCCCTTCGGTGAGCCCGATGTAAAGAAGGAAGGTAAGGATGTCACCATTCTGACCGTCGGTGCGGTTCTCTACCGCGCCATGGAGGCAGCGAAGATCCTGGAAGAAAAGTACGGCATTTCCGCTGAGGTCATCGATACCCGCTCCATCGTTCCCTTCAACTATGAGAAGGTCATCGAGTCGGTGAAGAAGACCGGTAAGATCCTGATCGTCGGTGATGCTTGCGAGCGTGGATCTGTCATGAGAGATATGGCATCCAACATCACCGAGCTTGCCTTCGATTATCTGGACGGACCTCCCGTAGTCGTTGGATCCCGCAACTGGATCACGCCCGCATTCGAGCTGGAGAAGAGCTTCTTCCCCCAGGCAAGCTGGATCATTTCCGCTCTGGCAGAGAAGATCATGCCCATTCCCGGATACGTTCCCGAGGTGAACTTCACCGAGATCGAAAAGATTGAGCGTGCCAAGAAGGGCATCTGATTCCAATAAAAAGCACAACGATAGCCTTCCCCGCGGGGAAGGCTATCTTATAAGGATCTTATGAAATATTTACGTTTAACCTCTACCGACCCTTACTACAATCTTGCCGTAGAGGAATTTTTGTTCCGTCATACCGAGGAGGATTTCTTTTTGCTCTGGCAAAACGAGCCGACAGTGGTCATCGGAAAAAATCAAAATGCCTATGCCGAGGAGCATGGGATCCACGTCTGTCGCCGCATTACAGGGGGCGGAGCGGTCTATCATGACCTTGGAAACATCAATTACAGCGTGATCTCTTCGAACGCCTCTTCCTTGAACTATGCGTGCTTTGCGGCACCCATTCTGGAAGCGGTCTCATCGTTGGGACTTCCCTGTGCTTTAAACGGGCGGAATGATTTGGAGATCGGGGGCAGAAAATTCTCGGGCAATGCCCAATACACCGTGGGCGGCAGAACCCTGCACCACGGTACCCTTCTCTTTGACACCGAGCTTTCGCGTATGTCGGAGGTTCTTCGGGTGGACAAGGAAAAGCTTGCCTACAAGGCGGTCAAGTCCGCAAGTGCGCGGGTGGTCAATCTCTCTGAGCTTCTGGACCCCTCCCAAGCCTTGGAAGAGTTTATGAATCATCTGGAGCAGTATATCCTTGCCAATACGGGAGCGACATGCGCATGCCCTCCCGTCGATGAGCGGATCGAGCGGCTTCGGGCGCGGAACGCAAGTCCTGAGTGGATTTTTTCGGACAAACGGTATCTCACCGAATACAGCATCGCGCGGAAGAAAAAGTATCCCTTTGGCTTGGTCTCGCTGGACATCAACATGGAAAAGGATCAGATTCGGGCGCTTCGGATCACCGGAGATTTCTTCGGTTCACTTCCCATCGAGGAGCTAGAGAGGTGTTTCATCGGACATCGCCTTGGCGACCTTCCCCCCATCGATCCCTCGCCCTATATCAGCGGCATGTCGTCCTCGGAGCTGAGAGCGCTACTTCTGACACAATAAACCAAAAAACCACCGATCCGAGGATCGGTGGTTTTCTTTTCGTTGAACTAAAATTAATATCCAACCTTCTCCCAGCACTCGAAGGGAGCAGCCAGCTCCTCGCTGATGTAGACCTGAGTCTTCTTGGTCTGCAGCATAGAGGAAGGCAGGTAGGGAGAGATGGGTCCGTGTGTACACAGACGGGAGGTCATTCTCTGCCAAGAGGAGAAGGTACCGCAGGTTGCCAGTGCGTGAACCTCGATACGCTCCTTGGCGCGCATCACATCGAGAGGACCGATGGTAGCGGCACAGGGAGGCACGTTGGCAATGTCACCGGACTGACCGAACGTACCGTTCAGAGAGTTCTGCATGATAGTCATGGGGTGCAGCTTAACGATCTGCGCGGGCTGGTTGAGCCATTCCTCAATGTCACCGCTTCCGATGAACTCGGGAATGGGGTCAACGAATGCCATATGGCCTGCCCATCCGGGAGAGGTGGAGGCGATGTCAGCGCCGGTTCCCTCGGTGATGTCGTCAATGATCTTGGAGTAATCCTTGATGTTGGCGTTGGTGGGGAAATGTACGTTCTCCATGGGCATTCTCAGCTTCTCGTCGATCTGATAGTACAGATACTTGATCATGGAGTGCGCAAAGCCTGCCTCGTAGGTGATGGGAGCGATGTTGCCTGCCTCATCTGCCCACTCATCCTCTGCGACCAGATGAACCTTCGAGCAGTCAATGCCGAAGTAGTTGATCAGCTGTGCCAGAGGAATGTAGGTATCGGGCTCGGGGTTACCGAGGATCATGGTAAAAGACTTGCCTGCCTCGGATGCGGCACGGAGACGCTCAAACAGGGTTGCGATGAGCACGGGATGGGGGTTCATCATAACCTTTACGTTGAACTCGGGATGCCACCAGGGCTCGCGCTTTTCCAGATCCTTACCGCTCAGAGAGCGAACGTACTCGCAGACCTTCTTATCCTTGAAGGGCACGAAATCCGCAGGCTGGAAATCAAATTTCGTTGCGGGATCGACAATAAAATCTTTCATGTCTTGTTCTCCTTTTTATATTTATTTTTTGTTTTTCTTATTTCACCCGTTCTCCATTCAGGTAAACACCGAGAATGTTGAATTCGGGATCCACCACCAGAAGATTTGCCACGTTGCCCTTGGCGATGCGGCCTCTGTCGTAAAGTCCCACGGCAGCGGCGGGGTTGGTGGACGCGTACTTAAAGACCTGACAGAGGGATGCGCCCGTATGGGTCATCATATTGCGGCAGGAGCCGTCCAAGATCATCTTACTTCCCGCGATCTCACCGGCGAAGTCAAAGTTGATGTCATCGGCACCCTCATAAAGATCACCGTCCGGAACGGGGCCGTGCTCCACAAAGGCATCGGCGATCAGAATGATGCGGTCATCTCCCTTGATCTTCTTGATCAGGCGGAGCATATAAGGATCCACGTGGATTCCCACCTTGTCACAGATCAGCTCGGTATAGATCTCATGATTGTACTGTGCGGCCTCGTCCACGCAGGCACTGCGGCATTCGGGATATTTATGAAGCACACCCGTCGCGTTGGTGTGGTGGGTAGCGATCTTCAGTCCGTAGGGCATGAGCCGCTCGATCTCCTCGGGGCTTGCCTCACTGTGAGCAACCGAGAATACGGCAGAAGGATTCTTCTCCTTGACATAGCGAACAAATTCCTCGATGTTCTCTCTCTCGGGGGCTACGCACCAGACTCTTGCCAGATCGTATGCCGCCTCGACCACTCGCTCGTAGTTCTTGCGATCCACGGGGTCCTTCCAAGGGTTATTCTCACGGTTGCATCCGTATTTGGGATTCAAGTAGGGGGCTTCCATGTAAAGTCCTACGATGTTTTTCGCCTTTCCCGATTCCTTGGCGGCTCGGATGATGCCCACCTGCTCCACCAGCTGATCGGCGGTCATGTTAAAGTACAGGGCAGGAAGCACGTCGGTGACACCGTGAGCCAAAAGGGTCTCCGATGCTCTCACGGGATCCTCGTAAAAGAAGGAATCGCCGTCGGAATGGGTGTGGATATCGATCAGACCGGGACCCGTGTAGGCTCCCTTCAGGTCAACGACCTCCATGCCGTCGGTGGGGATCTTCTTTCCAAAATCGGCAATTCTTCCGTCCTCGATCACGATGACTCCGTCACGGATGAGGTAATCGGGCATTACAATATTGGTATGGATCAAAGCGGTCTTCATGAAGAAACCTCCTTCGCTTAATTGATCTTACAGGATTTTTTATACTGGCTGGGCGTCATGCCCGTCTGTTTCTTGAAAATGGTAGAAAAATAATGGGAATTGGAAAACATGAGCATCTCGGAGATCTCTCCGAAATTGTAACGTGCCTCACGGATCAGACGCTTTGCCTCGCCTATCTTCATCATGGTGAAATAGTCGCCCACGGAATAGCCGCTTGCCTTGGCAAAATTCTTGGAAATATAGGTCTTGCTGAAGGACAGCGCATGGCTCAGCTCATCCATGGTAAACCGACCGTACAGATGCTCCTCCATGAAGGAGATCACACTTCTCGCAAAGGGATCGGTGACCGTTTCCTGGGTGAAATAGAGCTGCGGTCCCGCTGCGTAATATCGGTTACGGCGGATGATCTCAATGAGCATCAGCTCTAGCCGAATGAGAATGCTCTGCTCCCCACCCCACAATGCCCCCTCACTCTTGGGACTCAAAAGCTGCATCTTCGGGTTGTTCAAGGGAAAATCAAAGGTTCCGCTTGCCTCGTGCAGGATGGCGGAAATATGCTGCTTGGTGGACATGGATGCCTTCAGGCGTCTTCCCTCAAAATACCGCATGGCGGGAGAGGAGGAAAGGAAGGTGACGATGAAAATATTCGGTGCCGTTCCCTTTACCGTCTTGAGC
>JAFVRI010000024.1 GCA_017504335.1 Clostridia bacterium | reverse complement strand
GTTACCTTTGACATTGATGCAAATGGTATCGTAAACGTCAGCGCCAAGGATCTGGGCACGGGCAAGGAGCAGCACATCACCATTACCTCCTCTACCAATATGTCCAAGGAGGATATCGATAAGGCAGTCAGAGACGCTGAGATGTTCGCCGAAGAGGACAAGAAGCTGAAGGAAGCGGTAGAGATCAAGAACCGTGCAGATTCGATGGTATTCCAGGCAGAGAAGACCCTGGAAGAGGTTGGCGACAAGATCTCCGATGCGGATAAGGCAGACGTCAAGGCGGCTATTGAGAAGCTCAAGACCACCATGGCGGGAACCGATACCGAAGCCATCAAGGCAGACACCGAGGCTCTGGAGAAGGCGTTCTACGCTTTGTCCGAGAAGCTTTACGGTCAGCAAGGCGGTGCGCAGGGATTTGACCCTAATGCCGCAGGCGGCGATGCGGGACAGAGCTCGGACGGCACCTACTACAATGCCGACTATGAGGATAAGACCAACGACTAATTCGTAAAACGCATAGCGGGAAAGGGAGTCATTTTAGCCCTTTCCCGCAAAAGCGTATCATTCCCCCTATTTTTGAGGAGCATGTATGGCAGACAAACGAGATTATTACGAGGTGCTTGGCATTGACCGATCCGCCGATGAGGCGAGCATCAAGAAGGCATACCGCACCTTGGCGAAAAAATATCACCCCGACCTGCATCCGGGTGATGCGGAAGCGGAAGCGAAATTCAAAGAGGTCAACGAGGCGTATGCCATTTTGTCCGATGCGGACAAAAAGGCGAAGTACGACCGTTTCGGTCATGATGCCTTTGATCCCGCCGCAGGAGGCGGTGCAGGCTATGGTGGCTTTGGCGGTTTTGGCGACTTCGGTGACCTTGGCGATATTTTCGGAAGCATTTTCGGCGGTGGCTTTGGTGGCGGTGGCGGACAGAGAAGAAACGCTCCCACCCGAGGAGACGATATTGGCGTGAGGGTGACGGTCTCCTTTGAGGAGGCGGCATTCGGTGTCAAGAAGGATGTTTCCTACAATCGCATTCAAAAGTGTGACGATTGCGGCGGTAGCGGCGCCCAAAAGGGAACGACGGCGGAGACATGTTCGGTCTGCGGCGGCTCGGGACAGCGCCGTGTGACCCAGCGGATGGGCGGCATGGCATTCCAGACCACCACCACCTGTGATAATTGTCGGGGAACGGGTAAGATCATCAAGTCCCCCTGTACAAACTGTCGCGGAACCGGATATGTAAAGGTCAACAAAAAGCTTTCCGTCAATATCCCTGCGGGCATTGATAACGGGGAGCGCATTGCACTTCGTTCTCAGGGCTCGGATGGACGAAACGGAGGCCCTGCGGGAGATCTGATCATTACCGTGATGGTGAAGAACCACGAGTTGTTTGAACGTGACGGATACAATCTCTACTGTGAGATCCCTCTGACCGTTGCCGAGGCGACCCTCGGCGCCGAGATCGAGGTTCCCACCTTGGAGGGCCCCCAGAAGTTCACTGTTCCCGAAGGAACGCAGCCGGGTACGGCATTCACCCTTCGTCAGAAGGGCATTCCTTACGTGAACAACGCCAACCGTCGGGGAGACTTGATCTTTACGGTAAACGTGGAGATCCCCAAGGGCTTGAACGAAAAGCAGAAGGAACATATGAGAGCCTTCGCGGAATCCTGTAAGGAAAGCAATTTTTCCAAGAAGAGTGGATTCTTTAAGAAAAAGAAATAAGAGGATCGAGGAGACAAGCATGGATAAGGACTATACCTGCGAGGATTGGGGCGATCAGGCGGAATGGACGCAGATCAAGGTCACGGTAAAGCTTCCGCTTTTGGATGATGCGGTAGCTGTAATGAATATGATCTCCAATTATCTACAGATCGAGGATTACAGCGACATCGACCTGAAAACCTGCTACGGAGATCTGATCGACGAATCGATTCTGAATGCGGACAAGACCGTGGCATCGGTCTCGGTCTATCTTCCCGCGGACGGCGGTGTGAACGATACCGTCACCTTCCTTCGCGAGCGGTTTGACACCTTGAAGATCGAGGCATCCATCTCCATCAGCGGTGTCAACGAAGAGGATTGGGCAAATTCCTGGAAGGCATATTACAAGCCCATTCGCATCGGCGAGCGGATCGTGATCGTTCCCGCATGGGAAAAGTATGAACCCCTTGAGAATGACATTGTGGTTCGGATGGATCCCGGTATGGCATTTGGTACGGGTACCCATGAGACCACCCGTCTTGTAATCGGACTTCTTGAAAAGTACGTAACACCCGGTGTGAAGGTACTGGACGTCGGCTGCGGTAGTGGTATTCTTGCTATCTGCGCATCCAAACTGGGTGCGGGAAACTGCAAGGCGTATGATATTGACCCTGTGGCGGTGAAAGTTGCCAGAGAAAATATCAAGGACAGTGGACTTGACAACGTGACATGTGATGTATCCGATCTGTTGCGGCAGGTGGATATTGAGGAAGCACCCTATGGGATTGTATGTGCCAATATTGTGGCGGACATCATCATTCGCATGACCCCCGACGTGGGTGCGCTGATGGATGACCGATCAGTCATTTTGGCTTCGGGCATTATCGTAGAGCGCTCCGAGGATGTGGTCGCCCGCTTTGAGAAAAACGGCTTCCGCATTGTGGAACGTGTGGAAGAGAATGGCTGGTGCACTTTGGCGGTTATGAAAGCATAAAGGTGTTTTTATGAAGTTACAAATGGTTGCGACCTGTCTCTTCGGGCTGGAAAAGCTTTTGGGCGAGGAGATCGATCGCTTGGGCTGTAAGCGTTTGGAGACCATGGACGGACGCGTGACCTTTGAGGGAGACGAGAAGGATTTGATAGCGGCGAATCTGAAGCTTCGCTGCGCTGAGAGGGTGTTTATCCGCATGGGATCCTTTCCCGTTTACAGCTTTGACGAGTTGTTTGAGGGAGTAAAGGCACTTCCGTGGGAACAATGGATCGGCAAGGACGATGCCTTCCCCGTGAAGGGACACGCTCTGCGGAGCAAGCTCTATTCGGTCCCCGATTGCCAGAGCATCGTGAAAAAGGCGATCGTTGACCGTCTGTCTCATACCTATGGGCTTCGTTGGCTTCCCGAGGAGGGGGTCAAGTACCAAATTGAATTTTTTATTTTCAAGGACGTGGCGACGTTGATGATCGACACGTCGGGTGTGGCGTTGCACAAGAGGGGATACCGTCCCGTGGCGGGAGAGGCTCCCTTACGGGAGACCCTTGCTGCCGCTATGGCGATGATCGCACGTCCCCGTGACGATGTGCTATTTTGGGATCCCTTTTGCGGATCGGGCACCATTGTGATCGAGGCGGCGCTCTTACAGAGCAACCAGGCGCCGGGTCTTATGCGTAAATTTGCGGCGGAGCAATTTCCGCAATTTCCCGAAGAGCTTTGGCGGGATGCTCGCCGTCAAGCAATGTCGGAGATCCGTCAAGATTGCGAATTTGAAGCCTTCGGTTCGGATATTGACGAGGCGGTTCTGGAAACGGCCAAGGAAAACGCAGAACGTGCGGGGGTGGATCATCTGATCCGATTCTTCCGTGCCGATGCCACCGAAATGAAAAAGCTCGACCGACGGGGAACCGTAGTTTGCAATCCGCCCTACGGAGAACGGCTCATGACTCCCCGTGAGGTTGAAGCGCTCTACCGAAAAATGGGCAAGACCTTCGAGGCACTTTCGCCTTGGCAGATCTATGTTTTAACCTCGGCAGAGAATTTCGAGCGTCTCTACGGCAGGCGCGCGGACAAGATTCGCAAGCTCTACAACGGCATGATCCCGTGTTCGTTGTATCAGTATTTCAAGCCGAGAAATTAGTTGCGAATCGTATTTACGCTTTTAGAAAAAGCTTGGCAAAACTTTTCATACAAATAATTTCTTGACCTTCGTGGATTTTCCTCGTCATTGTACGGTGAATAAAATAGTGTTCTTTCTCTAAGGTAGAAAACCATCGGACGGCTGCTTCGCCACCGATGGTTTTCTTTTTGATGTGTCTTGATTTTTTGTTTTGACTGTGGTATAATAAGGGTATCAATCAAATGGAGGACAGTAGAATGATCCAAGTAATCTGCAGTCAGAAAAACGAAGCAAAAGATCTTTCCATCCAAATGGAAGAGAAGGAAAAGGGAATCTATTATGTCTATATCGACATGGATTTCGGCGAATCCGTGTCTCCCACGGTATGCAAATTTTCCTTTACGCTTCCTTGTAAGGATGTTTACAGCCTTTGGTCTCCCATGGCGGGAATGAAGCGTTTCATTTCTCCCAACTGGTCCAAGCACAGCCAAAAATCCCGCTTGGCTTCGGGTGCTCCCGTACTTTCCGCAGTGGCGAAAAGCGGAATGAATCGGGGCTGTGTGGCTTTGTCCGATGCCAACACCTCTACGCAGGTTCGTTGCGGTGTTTCGGAGGAAACGGCCAATCTTGAATTTGAGATCCGTCTCTTTACCGAGCTGACCGCTCCTATGGATTCCTATGCGGTGACCGTCCGCATCGATACCAGAGAGATCCCGTTCTATGAAGCGTTGAAGGACACCGAGATCTGGTGGAGATGTGATGTGGGCTTTGGTGAGGCGTACGTTCCCGATTGCGCAAAAATGCCCATGGACTCTCTGTGGTATTCCTTCCATCAGATTCTTGATCCCGAAAAAATCTTAGAGGAATGTCGGATCTCCAAGGCTCTCGGTATGGATACCGTCATCATCGACGACGGGTGGCAGACCGATGACAACAACCGCGGATATGAATTCTGCGGTGACTGGGAGCTGGCAACGGGAAAGATTCCCGATATGAAAAAATTGGTTGACGAGCTTCACACCATCGGTATGAAGGTCATCGTTTGGTTCTCGGTTCCTTTTGTGGGAATCCAATCCAAGATCCATGACCGATTTCTCGGAATGTACGTGTGCCACGCTTCGGCAGGGGGACGTGTAAAATGTCTGGATCCCCGCTACAAAGAGGTGCGGGATTATCTGGCAGGTATTTACAAAAATGCCGTGACCGAATGGGGACTGGACGGCTTGAAGCTGGACTTTATCGACAGTTTTATTCTGTCCGACGTGGCCGATCCCACCGATGAGAGACGGGATACGGTCTCTTTGGAGGACGGAGTGGAAAAGCTGTTGGCAGAGGTCACCGAAACCCTTCGTGCCATCAATCCCGATATTATGATCGAGTTCCGCCAGAAATACATCGGTCCCACTATCCGCAAATACGGCAATATGCTCCGCGTGGCGGATTGTCCCAATGATGCCATCAATAATAAGATGGGTGTGGTGGACCTTCGTATGATCTCGGGCGGAAGTGCCGTTCACTCCGACATGCTTATGTGGCATAAGGAGGAAAAGGCGGAGCATGCCGCACTCCAACTGTTGTCCACCATCTTCGGTGTGCCGCAGATCTCTATTCGGCTGGCAGATTTCCCTGAGGTACATAAAACCGTCATTAAAACATTCCTGGACTTCTGGCGGGAAAATCGCGATATTCTTCTTGAGGGAGAGCTTAAAGCACAGGATCCTGATGCGGGCTATTCCTTGGTCTCCTCACAAAAAGGAAGCAGAATGATTGCGGTTCGTCACCTTGGCGTACCCTTTACAATGGAGGAGGGAATCGACTCGGTTTCGCTCTTTAACGCTACTGCGGAAGAGCAGGTAGTGATCCTTGGTGCAAAGGGCGCAACCTACACGGTCACCGATTGCCTCGGAAAGCCCGTAGCAAGCGGAAAAATTGCCGATGATCTTGCTCTGATCCATGCCCCCATGTCCGCAAAAATTGACTTGAAGAAATAATCCCCAAAAAAGAAATCCGTCGGTGCATGCGTAAGCAATGCGGTCCGACGGATTTCTACATCAGAGAAAATACAATCGTTTCTCCCCTACACAAAGGCGAGAAATGTGTATAATGATTTAAGAGATAATTCGCAATAAAGTTTTGCGGAGCTTTTTCAAAAGCGACCGCATCCTTCGCGTCCCCCGCATCCACTTTACTGATTTTCCTTCATCTTCTTTTCGATGGTATCCATGTAGGCGATCCAGTCGAGACGGCTGAGGAAGTGGATGCCGCGGCGCAGATGGTAGCAGAGGTTGCCCTCGTTGAAGTGATCGCCGATCCAGGGATTGCGGTCGGCAGAAACGTAGCCAACCTTGCCAAGGGCTTCCCATGCGGGAGAAGCCGCTACACAACAGAGCTGCTGGGATACGGGATCCGCCCAGTTGTCGTCGTTGGCGGCACCCACCATGACCACACGGGGGGCAATGGAGGCGAACATGAAGTGTTGGTCAAAGTCCATGTGACCGTTTCCTCCGTCCATGCTCACATAGCTCTTGTAATTTTCACAGAACCAGAAGGGGAATTTGTTGGTGATGTCGCGAATGCGCTCACCCTCCTTGCGGCGGGTGATGGCGTCGCCGCTGCAGCCCGCGTTGTTGGAGCAAACGTATTGGAAGCGCTCGTCCATCATTCCCGTAACCAAGGCGGTCTTTCCGAGACGGGAGTGACCGATCACGGCTCCGTTCTTGTGATCCAGATTGTTGCAGGTCATGGCATAATCCATCAGTCTCATGTTGCCCCAAGCCCACATCTGGATCTTTCCGGGATCATAGGGTCCACGGTTTTCTCCGCCGTCGGGATAGACGCAGGCGGCAAGACCGTTCGTGAAGTCCCCGTCATCGGAGGTAATGTCCTCATAGTTCAGGTGCAGAACCGCAAAGCCGCGGTCGATGATCTCTTCGATGGGAAGATACATATTTGGCTCGCCCCGATGGAAATTGCAAAGCACAAAGAAGGGAACGGGCTTATCCGCTGTGGTGGGAAGATTGACGGTAAAGGTAAAGTCAAAGGGCTTGCCCGCGACCACCGTATGGGCGGTGACGGGAAATTGAATACCGAACCCTGCGCAGAACTTCAGCGTAACGGGGCCTTCCTCAAAGGAAAGAGAATCGGGAGCGGGAATGGGATTGCCGTATTCCTTTTCGCACATGATGCGTATCAAGTCCTCACGGTTTTTTGCCCAGGTCTCGGGTTTGATCTCGGGCAGAGCGGGAACCTCGCGTTTGAGCAGATTTTTTTCAAGAATCATGAGTAGTTTCCTCTTTCCTTAAATTTTTTCGATTCGCTTGACCGATACCTTGATATCCTGCTTCGGCAGATAGGTAACGTCGGCGATTTCTTTTTCGGGATGGGGGTTTTTGAAGCGGGTGGTGTAATAGGTTTCTCCGTCGATCACCGAGGGAATTGCGGAGTAGGAAATTTCATAGAGTGCCGATTCGCAAAGGGTATCGGGGTCGAACTCGGTATCGTCCTCGCCAAAGGTGCAGGCAAGGGACGCGGACGAAATATTCTCTCCGTAGGTTACGTCGAAGAACACTTCTTCTCCGTCTGTGTAACGCAGACGGTATTGACCCAGGTGATACAGCTCGGGATCAATGAAGATACCACAATGGAAGGGGCGGTAGGGGATCTGATGATGGGCGGTGTGGGTGACCTCAAGGTATTCGCCCGTCCCTCCGTTTCCAAACCGCCGATGGAAGCATTCGCGGAAGGTCTTTCGCTCCACGTTCGCGCGTTCGGGGTCGTCGTAGGTGCGCGACCAAAGGGCGTAGGCGCTGAACACCAGATCGAAATACTGGGCGTTCCTTTGCATATAGATGGGATCGGTAGAGCCCCAGTTGGAGGGGGCGCCTCCCTTCATGCCAAGCTCACGGCGGCGGCGCCATTCCTTGACCAGCCTTGCCGACAGATTGCCGTAGAGGGCGGTATAACCTTGGGTGTGATAGACGTAATCGTATTGGATCCCAAAGGAGTAGTACCAGTGAAGCATGAGAATGTCACGGGGGAGCTTGGTCTGGCAGTAGAAGAGAACGGGATGAGGCTCCAGCTCGGTGCCGTCCCGTCGGATATAACGACCGCCGGCGCCACCGTAACGGCGACCCTCCTCGGTCACGACGGGTAGGAGCTTTTCTGCCCACATCATGGTGCGGATGCCTCGCTCTGCCAACCAATCGTGGATGCGGGTAATGTCCGACGCATAGACCTCGTCGGCATAGAGACCCTTGCAACGGTCGCAAACGCAAACCGTGTAAAGCTCATCGTGTCCGATGTTGACCACCTTGGGTTCGAACACCTCGATGATCTCTTCCAAAATATCAAAGACCACCCGATAGGTGTCGGGGTGATTGGGACAGTAGGTGTCGGGATAGGGGTCGTTTTGGCGCTCCGCCAGCTCGGGATACGCCATACAGATGTAATCCGAATGGGAGAGGGTGGGGGCTTCGGGATAGACCTCAAGTCCGCGGGCGCGGGCATAGGCGATCAGGGTACGCACCTCGTCCTGTGTCAGAATATCTCCTTCGGCATTTTCGGTGTGGATCGAATTTTTCGACCAGCCACAGGAGTTTTGGATCTCCTCGGTTCTTCCCGAATAGCGGTGGGTTTCCTTGGCAAATTCCTTCCATACCTCATTGATTCTCGGGTGACACTTGTATTCCATGGCACCGCCGATCTCCAAGGAGAGGGCGTTATATTTGTAGTACACCAGGGTGTCCACCATGCGGTAGAAATCCTCAAATCCGTGACGGGAGGGGAGATTGGCGCGATAGCCGCGGAAGGCACAGTCGGGGGCATCGTAAAGCCGTCCTGTATAAAGTCCCTCATGGTTTGCCATCTGCAGAAGGGTGATGGCGGCATAGATCCGAGCGCGATCGGTCTCGCCGTAAAGGCAGATCTCCTGCTCGGTGATCTCAATGGCATAGCCTTCCTCACGGGTGGGAGCATCATAGAAATCGGGAAGGGTTTTTTCCACTTTGATCTTGCGAATGCCGTTCGCCTCTCCGTAATCCGACAAAAGCTCCTTGAGGACGGTTTCGGCATAGCCCTCGGCGCCTATGATATCACATCGGGCGCAAAGGGATGCCTGTTTTTCTTTTGTATAGAAAAGCGGTTCAAAAAACATGAGTATTTTCCTCCGTCAAGCGTCGGATTCCATCTTTTTCTTGATAATGTCGATGTAAATATTCCAATCGGTTCTGCCAAGATAGTGCTGACCGAAGCGCATATGGAAATACAGATTGTCATCTCCAAAGCGGTCTCCGATCTCGGGTCGGCGGTCGGCATGGGGAAATTCTCCCGCACCCAGCCTTTTCCATACGGGAGCGGCGGCACAGATCGACAGATATTGGGAGAGGGGATCTGCCCAAACGTCCATTTGCGCCGAGCCGATGATCAGCACGCGGGGGGCGATGGTTGCCAGCAGCATATGTTGGTCAAAGGGAAGGTCATCATGCTTGTTGCAGTATTTTTTATAGTTGGGGCAGAACCAACGGTGAGCAGCCAGAATGTGGTAGATCCGCTCGCCGCTCTTTCCGCGAGTAATGGCATCGCCGCTACAGCCCGAGTCGTTGCCGATGACGTAGCGGAAACGCTCGTCAAGCATTCCTGTGACCAGAGCGGTCTTGCCGAGACGGGAATGACCGATCACGGCACCGTTCTTGTGGTCGAGGACGGGACACTGCATGGCGTAGTCCATCAATCTCATGCTTCCCCAAGCCCACATCTGGATCTTTCCGGGGGAGTCGGGGGCGCGGTTGATGCCGTCGCCGTCGGGATAGAGACAGCCGGCAAGGCCGTTTGTGAAGTCATCGTCGTCGGTGGTGATATCCTTATAGTGCACACGAAGAACCGCAACACCCTGCTGCACGATTTCCTCAATGGGACAAAAACGGGTGGGTTCACCGGGATCGAAATCGTTGTGAACGAAAAAGGGATAGGGTGCCTTTCCCGTGGTGGGAAGGATCACGTGGAAGGGGAAGGAAAACTCCTTGCCCGCCACCTTGGTGTGGGCGGTGACGGTATAGCGGATTCCGTAGCCCGACGCAAAATCATCGTCCATAATGGGACCTTCCTCAAAGGAGAGGGATTCGGGGGCGGGAACGGGCATACCGTATTCCTCTCGGCAGAGGATCTCCTTGTATTGCTCGCGCAAAGCCTCCCACTCCTCCTTGGTTTGAAAATCGGGGATCATGGGTACCTTGCGTGCCGATAACATTTTTTCGAGAATCATAAAAGCCTCCTTTTGCGGGTGTTCGCCTGTTTTGTTCTTGACGAGGTTAGTATAGCAAAAAGATTAGGAAAAGTCAAGGGTTCTCAAAAATATTCAAAGGGAAAAAAAGGAAGGGGCGGATTGGGAAAGAAATGCAAGAAACGGTGGCAATGACCGATACTAAAAAGAAAAGGAATCGGGGGAGGAAAAATGGAGCCAAACTATGCAAAACGGATCTACGGATTGGCACTGATTTTGGTGGGGGTGTGGATCCTTTTGGAATCGGAGGCGGTCTTTTCTGTGCTTGGGGCATGGACGGAGCTGCTTCGACCGATTCTTTTGGGAGTCCTGTTTGCCTTTCTTTTGAATCTGCCTCTTCGGCTTTTGGAAGAGATCTGGGGGGCGCTTCCCCTAAGAAATCGGAGAAGGGCAAGGAGGGCGGTTTGTCTCTGCATGGCGGTCCTTCTGTCGGTGGGCTCGGTCCTTCTTTTGCTTGGTCTGCTTCTGCCGCGGCTGTCCGAGGCGGTGTCGGAGCTGATGGGACAGCTTCCCGACGGTCTTGCGAGGCTTTGGGAAATTGCCGAGGGATGGGGAATCCCTCTTCCCGAGCTTCCTGATGCCGAGCGGTGGGGAGAGATATGGAATCGTTTTTTGACACAGTACGGAGAGCGGCTGGCGAGGACGGCGATCCTGACCCTTTTGGGGGCATTCGGCGGAGTCCTTGATACGGCAATTGCCTTTGTGCTCGCGCTTTATATTTTGGGACAAAAGGAGAAGCTGCGGGGGCAGCTTGCAAGAGGCTTACGGGCAATTTTTCCCAATCGATGGAAGAGCTTGCTTGATACGGGAGACTTGATCTGCGGAACCTTTTCCCGATTTTTTGCGCGACAAACGGCAGAGGGGGCGATCCTTGGTGGGCTTTGCTTTTTAGGGATGACGGCTCTGAGACTTCCGTTTGCGCTTCTTGCTTCGGTGATCGTGGGGATCACCGCGCTGATCCCGATCTTTGGCGCGTGGCTGGGAATCGGACTCGGCGGGATCCTTGTGGCATCGGTCAACCCCACAAGCGCTTTATGGTTTTTGATTTTTATGGTGGTTTTGCAGCAATTGGAGGATCACCTGATCTATCCTCGCATGATGGGTCGATCCTTGGGTCTGCCCGGCATTTGGGTGCTGTGTGCCGTGACGGTAGGAGGTGCCCTCGGAGTGGGATGGCTCCTCGTCAGTGTTCCCGCGGCATCGGTGGCTTACACACTTTTTGGGCGATTTGTCCGTCGCCGCGAAGGGTGAAGCGGATCCGATTTTTCCTTGTTTTCCGTGAAAATCGAAGGCAGTCGTCATCTTCTCCCCTTGAAAATTTAAGGAAATATCTTGACAGGGAGAGAAGAATCGTGTATAATGGGTTAAAGCCATCTTTTCATATAGAAATAAATATAAAGGCAGAAAGACGGGAACACGATTATGAAAATGAAAAAGTTATTTTTGATCCTTGGTATGCTTCTGGTTGGCATATGCCTGCTGGCATCCTGCGGAAGCACGGAAATTGATATGGACAAGGAGGGAATCCGCTATACCGAGGTTGTGGGCGGCTATTCCGTATCCTTGGAGCATTGCACCGTCAAAGAGGTGACGATCCCCGCAGAGTATAACGGAAAGCCTGTCGTTGCGATCGACGGTATGACCAAGAACTCCCATCTGGAAAGTGTGGTCATTCCCGATAGCGTAACCATCATTGGCGCTCGCGCATTCTATTACTGCACCTCTCTCAAGACGGTTGAGATTCCCGAGAGCGTGAAGGCGATCGGAGCGGAGGCATTTTATGCCTGCACCGCGCTGACCGAGGTGAAGCTTCCCGACGAGCTGAGTGAGCTGGGCGCACGTGCGTTTACCGCTTGCTCCTCTCTGACCGAAATCGCGATTCCCGATGGAATCGCAACGATTGAGGAGGAGACCTTCCGTGCCTGCACCGCACTGACCAAGGTGACCATCGGCAAGGCTGTCAAGGGTATCGGTGAGAACGCGTTCAAGGGATGTGTATCTCTTTCCACGCTTCAGATCCCCGACGGTGTAAAGACCATCAACGACGGTGCGTTCAAGAACTGCTCCTCCTTGAAGGGTACTCTTTCTCTCGGAGCCGGCATGGAGAATCTCGGTGATGAGGCATTTATGAACTGCACGGGACTGGAGCAGGTGATTGCTCCCGCTACCATCAAGACGATTGATACATGTGTATTCGACGGCTGCGACAAGCTGACGGCTATGTTCTACGCGGGAACGACGCTGGACTGGGCAAAGGCGAAGGCAGAGATGTCGGAAAACAACGAGGTGCTGAACGGATGCTTCTACTACTATTCCGAGGAAGCGCCCACCGCGAAGGGCAACTTCTGGCACATGGTGGATTCGGTTCCCACCAAGTGGCCCGCAAATCAGTAACGATTACAACCGATACAAAATATTTGGAAAAGAGCCCCGCTTCGAACAGAGCGGGGTTCTTTTTTTCTCAAAAAATATCTTGACAATTTTTTATTTTGTGATATAATATGAGAGTGATTCTCAATTTTGGAGGAAGAAATGGCAGGATACAGAACCGAACAGAAGAAAATGCTGTTGGCATATCTTCAGGCGAACGGCAAGGATGCCCACGGAATTGAAGAGTTGTCGGAGGGCATGCGAGCCATGTACGGAGAGCTGTCCCCCGGAGTCAGCACGGTTTACCGTCTGATGGATCGGTTGGTCAAGGAGGGAACCGTCAAGCGATTCCCTAACGAGCAGGGCAGAGGCTTTGTATATCAGATCGTGGCGGGACGTACCTGTCGCTCTCATTTGCATCTGAAATGTTTATCCTGCGGCAGATTGCTTCATATGGATGAGACGTTGTCGGAGGAGCTTGTCGATCGGCTTTTGTCGGTGTGCGGCTTTTCTCTTTGTGAGGAGGAAACGGTTCTGTTTGGTGCCTGCGAGGCATGCCGAAGGGAGGGAACGGTCGAATGAAACGGATCTTGTGCGGACTTCTTGTCTGTCTTTTAATTGTATTGCCCTTGTGCGGTTGCGGGGAAGAGAGGGACGGAGGAAGGGTGAAGATCGTTTGCACGGTCTTTCCTCTCTATGACTGGGTACGCAACGTGGTCGGTGAGGTAGAGGGTGTGGAGGTCCTATGGCTTTCGGACAATGGAAGCGATCTGCACAGCTTTCAGCCCTCCGCGTCGGATATGATCGAGATTTCTTCGGCGGATTTGACGGTGTATGTGGGCGGTGTATCTGACACATGGGTGGCGGACGCACTGAAAAACGGAAATAAAAGCAGTGCCATGGCTTTGTCCGAGGAGGCAGGAATGGTGGTCCGTCCTGTTTCGGCAGAGTCGGGACATTCTCACGAGGACGGTCATAATCACGAAATGGATGAGCATGTGTGGCTCTCCCTGAAAAATGCCATGGTCGCGGTGGATCGGATCGCTTTGCGCTTGGGTGAGCTGGATGAGGTTTACAAGGAGGAATACCGCGCCAATGCGGATGCTTACATAGAGCGGCTTCGCCGATTGGATGTGTCGTTTGCGGAGCATATACAGAATGCCACGAATCCCCGATTGCTGTTTGCCGATCGATTTCCCTTTGTGTATCTGACCGAGGATTACGGCATCGGATATCGGGCGGCATTCAGCGGATGTACCACCGATACCGACGCGGATTTTTCTACCGTCATCGGACTTGCCGAGACGGCAGACCGATGGGGTGTGCGGTATCTGATGGTGACCGAGCATTCGGACGGTGCGCTCGCGGAGAGTGTGATCCGAGCGACAAAGAGCAAGAATCAGACCGTTCTTCGCATGAATTCCATGCAGGCGGTACGGGCAGAAGAGGCAGAGTCGGGCACGACCTATCTCTCGGTGATGGAGAGAAATCTTTTGGTTCTTCTGCAGGCGCTTCAATTGGATTTGGATGATTGAGGAGATTTGATAGATGTCACAGATCGAATGTCAGAATGTCAGTCTTGGATATGATGGAAAAACCATCTGTCGGGGATTGAATTTTACGGTAGAGCAGGGGGATTACCTCTGCATTGTAGGAAATAACGGCTCGGGAAAAAGTACCCTGATGAAGGTACTTTTGCGATTAAAGACGGCAGATACGGGCGCTGTGTTTTTCGGAGACGGCGTTTGCTCCCATGATATGGGATATCTACCTCAGCAGCGAGAGGGACGCAGAGATTTTCCGGCTTCGGTACGTGAAGTGGTGCTTTCGGGGTGTGTGGGGGATCCCACGTTTCGCTTTTTCCCCGATCGCTCCGCGCGCCAAAAAGCGGAAAAAAACATGGAGCGACTGG
>JAFVRI010000003.1 GCA_017504335.1 Clostridia bacterium | reverse complement strand
TTTGCCTTGTACTTGCCGTATAGCTCCAGCTCATCGTCCTCGACGCCAAGCTTTTTTGCGATTTCGGAAATGGGAAGCATCTTCGCTTCTCTTGCGATTTCAATATCAGTTTTCATGGTTCGACTCCTTTGTGTTCAAATTTGTTCAAACATAGTGTACCTGTGGATATACTACAAAATATTATATCACAAAAACGGAGTGGTGTAAAGAGGAAAAACGGGAATATTTCCCATTCGGGTTGACAAATTTTCGGAATTTATGTAAAATAAATGCAATCGATTATGGGAAAGAAAGGAAAAAGGGCATGAAAGCGGTCGATGAAAAGGAGCTCCGTGCGGTCGAGCTTCTGATGAGCGGAGAGTGTGACCGAGGGCAGCTGGCGCTATCCTTGAGTGTCAGCCGCATGACGGCGGGACGGATCGCGGATCGACTGCTGGAGAGCGGAATGGTGATGGAACGGGAAACTCGGAAGGGACGCGGGAGACCGTCGAAGCTTCTTTGCCTGACGACCGCATGGCGATATTGGATCCTTCGCTTGGACAAAGGACGGTGCGAGGCGCTGTGGGTGCGTCCCAACGGAGAGATCCTTTTCCGAATTACCCAACCCTATGATGTCGGTGTCGGAATTGGCGACCCCTTCGCGGAGCTGTATAGCAGACTTCTGTTTGCCTCCAGTTTTTCAAGAGAAACCGAACAGCCGCAGGCGATCGCGCTTTTGGTGGGCGATACGGCGGGGCAGATATCCCTTTCCTCAGAGCAGATTGATCTGATCCTTTCGGACAAGGGGGAAAGCACCGAAGAGATTTGCCGACTTTTGAATCGGACGATTCTGCAAAAAATGAACGCAAAAGAGTGAGAGGAACGGCACCGTTCCTCTCACTCTTCGTTTTGTATTCATCCGAACAGATGTTCGGGATAGAGATTGGCGTCATGCAACGCTTTCAGCTCGGCTGCAACCGTGGGACGATCCTCCTGATAGGTAACACCGAACCAGACCGCGCGGGTGGAAAGCACAGAAACGGCCAGCTCCTTTCCTCCGATCATCTGATCCACCATGGTGGGAAGCACGTATTCCGCCTTGATGGCTCCCTCGGGGATCGCGCGCAGAAATTCGTGGAAATGTGCCCGCATGGCATCAAAGATCTCGGGACGGAAGCCCCACATGTTCATAGACACCAGGCAGTCACCGTCCAAGGTGCCCGCATCTGCGTCAAAGATCTGTCCCTGTTCATCCACCGTGATCTGATAGACTTCGGTCACCTTTTGAAGTAAGCCGCTTTTGACATCGCATACACCACGTGTCACCGCGCCGTTTCGGCTGACGGTATTCTTCAGATAATACGCAACCATGGTTGCCTCGCCCTCCTCTAATGCAACCAGCTTATCGTGCATAACCGAGAAGGCATCCGCACCGTAAAAATCATCGGCATTCAAAACCGCAAAGGGCTCATGGATCACATCCGCTGCGCAAAGCACCGCATGGACCGTACCGAAGGGCTTGACACGGTCAGAGGGGACGGTATAAAAATCGGGAATGCTGGAAAAATCCTGGTAGACAAAGCAGATTTCCACATCCTTGATGTCACAGGTAAAGCGCTCGATGATCGCCTGATGCTCGGGCTTGATCACAAATACGATCTTTTGAAATCCCGCGCGGATGGCATCGTAAATCGAGTATTGCATCAGGATCTCTCCGTGAGGTCCGATGCCGTCAACCTGCTTGTTTCCACCGTAACGGGAGCCAAGACCGGCTGCCATAATTAAGAGTGTCGTTTTTTTTGTATCCTTCATTGGGGGAATCCTTTCTGAATCGTTTTTGAATCGACCGATTCCGAAATCATTATAGCACGAGATCGTGTCTTTGTCAAGTCGGACGGAAATCAAAAAAACTATTGTAATTTCGGAGTTCGTATGCTATAATGAGATCATCAATTCGTAGGAGAACTATTATGCGATATTTTTTTCATTGCAATGAGGAATTAAACGAGGGAATTCGCATTCTTTCAGAGGATCTCGGAATCAAGCTCGTAAGCAAAAATCAAGCGGAAATGACGGTTTCTGTCCGCTCCCTGGAGGGCGATGTTCTGTTTATGGAGCTGAACGGAAATCAGGCGGTGATTGCCTATGGCGGCGGACGCGCACGGTTCTTCCGCGGACTTGCCATCCTTGTCGATTGGGTAAAAAGAGGAGAGACACAGAAGAGCCTCAAGGAAAAGCCTCTCTTCAAAACCAACGGTGCCATGGTGGATATGTCGAGAAACGCGCTCATGAATGTGGAAACCGTCAAGGCGATGTTCCGCTCCATGGCATTGATGGGCTTGAACATGTATATGCTTTATACCGAGGATACCTACGAGATCCGTGAGTATCCTTATTTCGGGTATATGAGAAGCCGCTATACCGAGGATGAGTTGCGGGAGCTGGACGGATATGCCGCTACTTTGGGTATTGAACTGATTCCTTGTATCCAGATGCTCGGTCATCTTTCCACCCATCTTCGTTGGGATGCGGCGGGAAAATACCGCGACACCGCTTCTGTCATGCTTGTGGGAGCGGACGAGACCTATGCGCTCATCGAAAAAATGCTCGAGACGGTTTCCCGTTGCTTCCGTACCAAGAGGCTGCACATAGGTATGGATGAGACCCATGATCTGGGTAGAGGAAAATATCTGGATCTGAACGGATACAGAGAGCAGGAAGATATTTTTTTGGAGCATCTTTGCCGTGTGATCGACATGGCAAGGGCACACGGGTTTGAACCCATGATGTGGAGCGATATGTTCTTCCGTTTGGCGGGAAAGGATCTTGACGGTTACGATGACTATGACGAGAGAGTGGTATTTACCGATGAGATCGCAAAAAAAGTTCCTGCGGGAATTGGGCAGGTCTATTGGGATTATTACCACAAGAGTGCCGAATACTACGCAGGAAATATCCAAAAGCATTATGACCTGTTCGGAAAGGAAAATACCCTGTTTGCGGGCGGAATTTGGACGTGGAGCAGCCATTGTCCCATGTATGCCCGCTCTCTGCCCAGAACGCTTCCCGCGCTGGAAGCCTGCCGCGACAAGGGAATCAAGGAAATGATCGCCACGATTTGGGGAAACGGGGGAGAGAACAGCATGATCGTCTCCTTGGCGGGGCTTGCGTGGTATGCGGACTTTGATTATAAGGGCGTATTTGATTTGGAAAGCGTGAAGGCGTGCTTTGAGCGAGCCACGGGCGTATCCTATGACAATATGATGAAGCTGGAGCTTCCCGACCATCCCGACGGAGACGAAAAGGCTCTGTCAAGACCGCTTCTCTACAATGATCCTCTGACCGGTCTTGTGGATGCGCACTTGCAGAATTTTGAAACCAAAGATTACTACCGTTCGACGGTAGATACTTTGAAAAATCTTGGAGACATGGGCATATTTGCCCCCGCAGCCGATACGATCCTGAAGCTTTCTGAGGTGTTGGAATTGAAGGCAGATTTCGGTGTTCGCCTGAAGGCGGCATACGATGCGGGCGACCGCAATACGCTGTCTGCTATGATGGCGGAGTGCGATGAGCTGATCATAAGGATCCGCGCTCTGAGAGACAGCCATCGCAAGGCATGGATGACCTATTACAAGGCATGCGGTTGGGAGGTCCTCGATCTGCGTTACGGCGGTCTTATTTCCCGCTTTGAAACGGCAAAGGATCGCGTTTTCGACTATTTGAACGGAACGATTGACCGAATCGAGGAGTTGGACCAGACCCGTCTTCGTATGGACGGTGTTCTTGATGTGGATGCAGAGCCTCGCTTCTACGGACTCTTTAATTGGATGAGCTATACCGATTTTGCGACCGCGGGAAGATTCTGAGAAAAGCGAAAACGGGAATCTCGCCTTCGCGAGAATACCCTCGCCCTGCGCCTGCCAAGTAAACTTGTCGATCTTCGGGCGGGAATCGAACCCATAACTACCCCTTAGGAGTTTTCATAGGTGTTCGTGCCTATCTGCGTGTAGACTGTTTTTGTGTAAAATAAGCGTAAAATCCACCGAAAAGGCAGATTTTACGCTTGGTAGGTTGTATGTTTGTTGGTGGTTTTTATAGTGCTTTGTAGCGTGCGGGTGTACAAGGGGTGGACAAATTATTTTGTACCCTTTCCTCTATTACAACGTTCACACAGGGTTTGCAGGTTATCTAATGTGGATTTTCCGCCCTTTGAAACTGGAATTATATGATCCACCTCCAATTTGACCCCATCGCGAGATGTTGCTCC
>JAFVRI010000161.1 GCA_017504335.1 Clostridia bacterium | reverse complement strand
ATCTCTACCGCAGGCTGACCCGTCTTTCTCTGTTGATGGTACGCAATATCGTAGAGGAGTTTTCACACAGCGAATTTCGTCCTGCCTTTTTTGAATTGAACACCAATGGAAGGAACGGAAATCCCGTCCCCATTGAGTTTAAGCTGAACGATGGCTATAAGGTATCCTTTTCGGGTATCATCGACCGTGTCGATGTTTTGAAGAAAAATGGGAAGGTTTATATCCGAATCGTTGACTATAAAACCGGAACCAAGGATTTTTCCTTGAGCGACGTAGCAAAGGGCATCAACATTCAAATGCTGCTCTATCTCTTTACCCTTTGCCGAAATCAATCCAATTTCTTTACGCAATCTCTTGGCTTGGAAGACGGTACCTCTCCCGAGCGAGCAGGTATTCTCTACCTTTCCGCCAATATTCCCGTCATCCCCGCAGAGGATTATGACTCGGAGGATGTTGTTATGAAAAAAGCCGAGCAATCCTTGAACAGAAGTGGTCTTTTGCTTGCCGAGGAGGAAATTCTCTTGGCAATGAATGATCAGCTTTCTCCCGATTTTCTGGCAGGAATCAAAAAAGAAAAAGGCTCTCTTGTGGGAGATGCCCTTTTTAAGAGCGAGGATTTTACCAAGCTTGAGCAGCAGCTTCGCGATACAATCGCAAAGATTGCCAATGAAATGCGGGAAGGCAATGCCGATGCCACCCCCATGCGAAACGGCAATAAGCTTCCCTGCTCTTACTGTCAGATGAAGCCCATCTGCCGCAGAAACGAAGGATAAGGAGAGAATCATGGCAAAAAATTGGACCCCTGCGCAGTGCGCTGCGATGAATATTACCAACAAAAACCTTTTGATCAGTGCCGCTGCGGGATCGGGAAAAACAGCAACACTGACCCAACGGATCATCAATAAGCTGACCGATCCCGACCATCCGATGGATATCTCCACGATGCTCATCGTTACCTACACAAATGCGGCAGCCGATGAATTAAAAAGCCGAATCTTTCAAGCGGTAAGTGAGGAGCTGGCTAAAAACCCCTCGGATAAATATTTAACCGATCAGCTGATCAAGCTGGGAAATGCAAGAATCTGCACCATCGACTCTTTTTGCCTGGAACTGATCCGTGCAAATTTCTCCGTGCTGGATATTTCTCCCTCCTTTCGCATAGCGGATCCCGCCGAGCTGGAGCTTTTGGAAATTACGGTTATGGAGGAAGCTATCGAGTATTTTTACGAAACAGTTGATACATTCCCCTCCTTGGCAGAATGCTTGGTTGGAACGAGAGATTCCGCGCGTCTTTCGGAGATTCTTTTGCGTTTGGCGAATAAATCCAACTCTCTTCCCGAGGGAATTGAGTTTCTGAGAATTCATGCGAAGGAAACCGCCGAGCAGGCAGAAAATGGTATTGACTTTCTTTCCACTCGATTCGGTGAGGTGTTGAGAGCGGAGACGATTGATACCGTTGAGCATTACGGAAAATTTTTCGATGAAGCCTACGAATTTGTGCTGACTCCCGATATGGAGCCCTGGCTTGCATCGATCCAATATGACCGTAGCTTCAATCAAGCTCTTTTGGAAGCCCTTCGCCATCCCACCAAGGGCTATGAGCTGACACGCGCCACGCTCGCATCCTTCTCCCCCATCAGATTTTCCTCCTTAAAGAAGGGCTCTGCCACCGAGGAAAGCGATCGGATCAAGGCTATGCGCGCTGACATCAACCCGAAAATCAAAAAGCTATACGAGAAGTCCTTCAGCAAATCCCCCGAAACTCTTCAACGTGCCATGAAGGATACCGCGCATTATACCGATATCCTTTACCGACTTCTTTATCTGTACGAATCAAGGATGGAGGAGGAAAAGAACCGTAGAGGTATCAAAACCTTTCATGATATCCGTCGATTGGCAATGAAGCTCTTGGTCAAGGATGACGGAACCCCCACAGAAATTGCCCGTCAGTATTCTGAGGAATTTACCGAAATTTACATCGATGAATATCAGGATGTGGATCGGGTACAGGATCAGATCTTCCGATCGATTGCCAAGGAAAACAACCGATTTATGGTAGGTGATATCAAACAGAGTATTTACGGATTCCGTGGTGCGGAGCCCTCTCTGTTTGCGGAATACAGAGAGAAGTTTCCACCTCACGACAAGGCTACCGCTGACGGAAGCTCTGCTACCGTATTTATGTCGGAAAATTTCCGATGCGATAAAAATGTAATCGATTTTACCAACATCGTTTGCTCCCGTATCTTTTATGCCTGCGAAAAATCCATTGGATATTGCCCCGAGGATGATCTTCGCTTTTCCAAAGCACTTCCCCATGACGCTTATGTTTCCCCAAAAGCGCAGGTTGCTGTGCTGACTGTTCCCTCCGCCAAAAAGGGTCCCAATCCAAGCGGAGAGGAAGATCCTCCTATAGCAAAGGAAATCGAGGCAGAATACATTGCAGGTGAGATCGAGCGATTGATCCGAACCGAAAAAAAAGCAGACGGTTCTGCCATTTTGCCGGGCGATATTGCCGTACTTTTCCGATACCGCTCTATGGGACCATACTTGTCTGACGCATTGAACAGACACGGTATTTTGACCTCGGAAAGCGACGGAGAGCGCTACTTTGAAAATCCGGATGTCCTGCTTGTACTGAGTTTGTTGAATACGGTTGACAATCCCCATCGGGATATTTTCCTGACCGGTACCCTATGCTCTCCCCTGTTTGGCTTCCACATGAACGATATCATCGCGATTCGCCAAATGGCAGATGAGTCCTATTCTCTTTATGATGCCATGTTGATTTGCAAGGACGGAGAATCCGAGCTTTCTGCACGTTGTCGTGCCTTTGATGAAATTCTGACCGAATACCGTTCCCT
>JAFVRI010000023.1 GCA_017504335.1 Clostridia bacterium | reverse complement strand
GTCAACTCTCAGGGAATGCTTCTGGCAGGTACCAACAACGCCTGTGGCTGCAAGGTGATCTTTGTGGATGATTCGGTTCCCACCGGTACTCAGATCAAGTAACCTACTTTTCTTTTGCAAAAGAAAAGTAGGCAAAAGAAAACAATACAAAAAATACAAAGCAATAAAAAAACTTAGGAGGAACGACTATGTTCAAGAAATTGGGTGTACAGCTCTACACTGCCCGTGACCTGATGCAGGATCCCGAATATGCCGATCTGACCTTTGCGAAGATGGCAGAACTTGGCTACACCGAAGCGCACACCGCAGGATGCTCCTTTGACGAAAAGCTTTTCGTGGAGCTTCTCAACAAGCACGGAATCAAGATTATCGGAACCCATCACTCTTGGAGCAAGATCCTCGGTGATGTGGAAGGCACCATTGCGTTGCACAAGATGTGGGATACCACCAATATCGGTGTGGGCGGCATGCCCTCCGAGCCACGTTCCGATCTGGGCGCGCTGAAGCAATTCATCGCGGACTTCAACCGCATGGCTGAGATCTACGCCAAGGAAGGCTTCCGTCTGACCTATCACCACCACAACTTTGAATTTGTTCGTATTGATGGCAAGAAGACCATCATGGATCTGCTTTACGAGGAACTGGATCCCACAAACACCTCCTTCGTGTTGGATACCTGCTGGCTGACCGCAGGCGGCGTAGACGTTTGCGAGTGGCTGGAAAAGTGCCGCGGCAGACTGGATATTCTCCACTTGAAGGATATGTATCTCAAGAAAAAGGACAAGGTATTCGTTCCCGCCATTACCGAGGTCGGTCAGGGCGGCGTTGCTTGGGATCGCGTCATGAAGACCGCGGAAGAGGTCGGCGTGAAGCACTATGTGGTAGAGCAGGACGACAACTGGTCTCCCAACCCCATGGCAAGCCTCAAGATGAGCGCAGACTTCCTTGCAAAGTACAAGGCATAAAGAAAAAAGAAGATCGGTTCTAAACCGATCTTCTTTTTTCTTTATGCGCTCATCATACGGTATGCCTTGATCAGCAATCGATAACTGATGCATAGAGCAACCGCGCTTCCCTTCATCTTCATGGGTACGGAACCAGAGAACAGGTAGCGCGCCAAATGACCGAACACAAATTTCTTGATCTCCTTGATCATGGGTTTGTTGTAGGTATTGTTCTTTCCCATTGCCACCACAAACGCCATATACTCGGTAATCAGATAGTTGCACATCGCTTTCTTTTCCGAGTGCAATTCCTCTCGGATCAGGGCGTAATCCTTTTGGTAATTTTCATATGCCCACGCCGTATTGGGGCCGTAGCCGCCACGACTCATGCTGTTGGGGACCGTCATATAATGATAACCGAGGAAATCCACGTAATCGACACGCTCCGCCATCAACAGATAGCGGATGGTTACGTAATAATCCTCCCCTACGAAATTTCCCGTAGGAAATTCGATCTTCCGAAGCAGATCGGCACGGTAGAGCTTGTTCCACGGATACTGGAACACAGCCCGTCTTTGATGCACGTATCTCAGCGCATCGGTTCCCTTCATCGGAAGCGTTTCTTCCTTTTTCAGTACACTCTTCATGGGATGGGCGTGATCGGGAAATTCCTCAATAAAATCGCACCAGACCAGATCGGCTTGGCTTTCCTTCGCCTTCTGCTCCATTTTGATATACATATCGGGCTCTGCCCAGTCATCCACGTCCAAAAACGCAACATACTCGCCCGTTGCAGCAGAAAGGCCGGTTTTCTTCGCCTGCGGAAGTCCCTCGTTCTGCTCCTTATCCACCACCAAAAGATTTTTGTACTGCTCCTCGTATTTGCGAAGCATCTCCAAGGACGAATCACGGCTTCCGTCATTCACCGCAATCACCTGCGCATCCGTTAATTTGGGCAGAATGCTTCCGAGACACCGATCAATATACCTCTCTCCGTTATACACGGGAATAATAATGGAAACCATACGTTCCTCCAAAAAAGATTTTGAGTGTAAAACACAGCATCATTGTACCACAGAATCCGTTGCTTGTCAAGAAAACCTTCTTATTTGCCGATTTGGCAGCTTCTCCAAACCTTTCCGTCCAGATCGCAAAACGTGATCTCATCCCCCTGCCATAACAGATACCCCTTGGGGGAGTTTTCCTTCGGAATGGAGATCGAGCCGGGATTCAAATAAAGATTGCCGTCGCCAAACGGCTCTGCCGCAGGCACGTGCGTATGTCCGTGCAACAGAACTTCTCCCTTCTTCAAAGGCGGAAGCTGTCCCAAGTGGAATCGGTGACCGTGGGTCGCAAAGACGCAAACGCTGTCCTTTTCCAAAAATGCGTAGTCTGCCAGGATGGGAAAATCCAGAACCATCTGATCCACCTCGGTATCGCAGTTGCCCCGCACACAAAGCACTTCATTCTTCACACCGTTCAAAAGAGCGATCACACCCTTGGGATCATACCCTTTCGGCAAATTGTTACGGGGTCCGTGATAAAGAAGGTCACCCAGAAGAATCAGCTTGGATGCCCCCGACTCGACGTAACGTGCAAGGAGCTTCTCGGTACATTCCCGATCTCCGTGCAAATCGGATGCGATCATCCAAATACTTTTATGACTCATCGAACCGTCCCCTCTCCGTGAATCAAATATTTTTCTGTTGTCAACGCAAACAGTCCCATCGGACCTCTTACATGCAGCTTTTGCGTAGAAATACCGATCTCCGCGCCAAAGCCAAATTCTCCGCCATCGGTAAAGCGGGTAGACGCGTTCACATAGACCGCCGCCGAATTGACCTCTCGCAGGAATCGGTTGGCACGTTCGGGGTCCTCGGTGATGATCGCCTCACTGTGTCCCGTGCTATATTTATTGATATGCGCAATGGAATCCGCAAGGGTATCCATCACTTTCACCGCCACGATATAATCATTGTATTCGGTCATGTAGTCCTCTTCCGTTGCCTCGATCGCATCGGGGATCAAAACCCTCGTACGGGCGCAGCCTCGGATCTCGGTCGCTTTCTCCTTCATCGCCTTTCCGAGCATGGGCAAAAATCTTGCCGCAATAGAGGCATGAACCAAAATGGTCTCCACCGCATTGCATACAGAGGGACGGGAGCATTTTGCATTGACCGCTACCTTCAGCGCCTTTTCAAGATCGGCTTGCTCGTCCACATACAGATGGCAGTTACCCGCGCCCGTCTCGATCACGGGAACGGTAGCGTTCTCCACTACACTTTGAATCAAGCCCTTTCCGCCTCTGGGGATCAACACATCCACGTATCCCCGCATGGTCATCAGCGCTTGCGCGCTCTCACGGTCGGTAGAGGTCACCAGCTCTACCGCATGAGGGTTGAAGCCGCAATCCTTCAATGACTGACGGATCAAATTCACAAGCGCAATATTGGTCGAGATTGCTTCCTTACCGCCGCGGAGCACGACCGCATTTCCTGTTTTTAGGCAAAGAGCGGCAGAATCCACCGTTACGTTGGGGCGTGCCTCATAAATAATCGCAATCACACCCAACGGAACACGAATTCTTCGAATTTTCAGTCCGGAGGGACGAGTCCATGTATCTCCCGTTCCGATGGGATCCTCCAGAGCGGCAACCTCCCGAAGGGACGCTGCGATACCGTAAATCCTTTCGTTGTTTAAGGTCAGTCGATCCAGCATGGTCTTGGGCACTCCATTTCCATCTGCCGCGCTGATATCCTTTTCATTTTCCGCAAGGATCTTCAGATTGTTTTCCTCCAAAAGATCCGCCAAGCGATATAGAATCCGATTTCTTGCCTCGGTATCGGCAAGCGCCAGAGTTCTCGATGCTTCCTTGGCATTCATACATAACAATTCTACTTCTTCTCTGATCGTCATATTTCTACTCCGTTTCATGCGGCTCTGATCCGCGTTTTCTACCATATATTATATCCTAAAAATCGTTCTACGTCAATCGTTTCCGCTTGAAATTATTTTTTCTTAAAAATTTTTAAATTTTTACAAAAATCCCTCGACAAATCAAAAAGAAGAGTGTATAATATACCGTTGTAAACAGTATAATTACTGTTTTTAATCGGAAAGGACTGACATTATGCAAAAAAACATGAAATTTATTCGCAAGCTCCCTATTCCCATGGATATCAAGGAGCAATTTCCTCTGAAAGCGGAATATGCCGAAAAGAAGATTCTTCGTGACCGCGAGATCGCCGATATTTTTACAGGAAAAGACTCTCGTCTGGTTCTGATCATCGGTCCTTGCTCCGCCGACCGAGAGGATGCGGTTCTGGATTACATCTCTCGTCTTGCCGACCTGCAGGAACAGGTCAAGGACAAGGTTTTGATCATTCCCCGCATTTATACCAACAAACCCCGTACCACGGGCGATGGATACAAGGGCATGGTTCATCAGCCTGATCCCTCCCGCAGTGCGGATATGTTAGAGGGCTTGATCGCCATTCGCCGTCTCCACACCAAAGCCATTGAAGAAACCGGTTTTTTCTGTGCGGATGAAATGCTTTATCCCGAAAACTACCGATATCTTTCCGATCTGCTGGCTTACGTTGCCATCGGCGCGCGCTCGGTAGAAAACCAGCAGCATCGCCTGACCGCCAGCGGCATTGACATTCCCGTCGGAATGAAGAATCCCACCGGCGGAGATATTTCGGTCATGCTCAATTCTATCACCGCCGCTCAGCACTCTCACACCTTCCTCTACCGTGGATGGGAATGCGTATCCGCCGGTAATCCCCTGGCGCACGCCATTCTCAGAGGATATGTCAATAAACACGGTGAATCTCTGCCTAACTACCACTACGAGGATCTGATCCATCTTTACAAGGAATATTCTGCACGAGGCCTTGCCAACATGGCGCTGATCGTGGATACCAACCACGCAAACTCGGGCAAAAAATATCTGGAGCAGGAGCGGATCTGCAAGGAAGTTCTTCATGCCTGCCGTCACTCTGCCGAGATCAAAAGCTACGTCAAGGGCTTCATGATCGAAAGCTATCTGGAGGATGGAGCGCAAAAGATCGGTGAGGGTGTTTACGGAAAGTCGATCACCGACCCCTGCATTGGTTGGGCAAAGACCGAGCGTCTTGTTTTGGACATTGCGGATCTGACCTGACTTGATCCCTTGATTTTCTTGATTTTTTTGAGAAATTTTGCAAAATCTCTTGACAAAGTCACTTTATCGTGCTAAACTAAAACCATCTTAAAAAATCCCGGAGAAACGACCATGAACCATTTGTTTGCCAATAAGTTTTATTACCTTTATTTTTACTTTATTGAGAAGTAATGAATAAGGGTGCTTTTTGGCGCGGATTTCAGTTTCAGTTCGTTTGGTTCGGGTAACCGATCAAAAACCATCATGAAGCCTTCCGGTGAAAAAACACCGAGAAGGCTTCATTTTTTTCGCGGCGTGGGGCTTTCTTCCACCCCGCCGCGAACAGATAAAAAGGAGTATTGAATTATGATCGCAGTATTGAAACCGGGAACCACCGACCGTCAAATTGAAAACCTGTCCGAATGGTTGAAAAACCAAGGATTGGGTGTCCACATATCCAAAGGAAGCATCCATACCGTCATCGGTCTGATCGGCGACACCGCCAAGATCGACGAGGAACTGTTGGAAAGTCTCGAAATGGTGGAATCGGTAAAGCGTATCAGTGAGCCCTTCAAGAGCGCCAACCGAAAGTTCCACCCCGATGATACCGTTATTCAAATAGGAAATACCACCGTCGGCGGAGGAAGCCTTACCGTCATGGCAGGTCCCTGCTCGGTAGAGAGCGAGGAACAGGTGTTGGAGATCGCCCACGCCGTCAAGGCAGCAGGCGCGACCATGCTCCGCGGCGGAGCGTTCAAGCCCCGTACTTCCCCCTACGACTTTCAGGGATTGAAGGCAGAGGGCATCGAATTTTTGCTGGAAGCCAAAAAGGAAACGGGACTTCCCATCGTCACCGAGATCATGAATGCCAACCACCTTTCCCTCTTTGAGAATGTGGACATCATTCAGGTTGGTGCCAGAAATATGCAGAATTTCGAGCTGCTCAAGGAATTGGGAAGAACACAGAAGCCGATTCTGCTCAAGCGCGGACTTGCCAATACGATCAAGGAGCTTCTCATGTCTGCCGAATACATTATGGCAGGCGGCAATGAAAATGTGATCCTTTGCGAGCGCGGCATCCGCACCTTTGAGACCTATACCCGCAATACGCTGGATCTTTCCGCGATCCCTCTGCTACACGAGCTTTCTCACCTGCCCGTGATTGTAGACCCCTCTCATGCCACCGGTGTGGCACGCTTGGTTAAGCCTATGGCTATGGCTGCGGTAGCTTGCGGTGCGGACGGCTTGATGATTGAGGTTCATAACGACCCTGCTCACGCCCTTTGCGATGGTGCGCAGTCTCTGAAGCCAGAAGCATTTGCGGACGTAATCGCAGCGGTCAAAGCTGTGCGAAGCACTTGCTCGGAGGACTAAACCATGACAGTAGGAATTTGCGGTCTCGGACTAATCGGAGGTTCGATGGCAAAGGCATACAAGGAAAGCGGTCATCGGGTTCTCGCCTACGATCTGAATGAGTCCACCATGGGCTATGCACTTCTGGCAAAGATTGCGGATGATGTGCTGAACGAAAAAACCATTTCCGAATGTGATCTCCTTCTCATCGCCCTTTACCCGCAGGCTGCGGTAGTTTATCTGAAAAAAATTGCTCCCTTTATAAAGAGTGACACGCTAGTCATGGACCTTTGCGGTACCAAAGCAAAGATCTGCGAGGCAGGGTTTGCTCTTGCAAAGCAATATGGCTTTACCTTTGTGGGCGGTCACCCCATGGCGGGAACCCAATATTCGGGCATCAAATACGCAAAGGCGACCCTTTTCAAGGGCGCTCCTATGGTATTGGTCCCTCCCGTGTTTGACGACATGGCGCTTCTGGATCGCATTCGTCAGCTTCTCTCCCCTGCGGGATTCGGCAAATTCTCGGTGACCACCGCAGAATCCCACGATGAACGAATCGCGTTTACCTCTCAGCTTGCCCATGTGGTTTCCAATGCTTATGTAAAAAGCCCCTCTGCGCAAGGTCACAAGGGGTTTTCGGCAGGAAGCTATAAAGATCTGACCCGTGTGGCTTGGCTCAATGAGCACATGTGGACCGAGCTGTTTTTAGAAAACAAGAAGCCCCTGCTTTATGAGTTGGAGCATATCATTGAGTCGCTTTCCGAATACAGAGACGCTATCTTGGAGAATGACAGCGAGCGTCTTTGCGCTCTGCTCCGCGACGGACGAATCGCGAAAGAGCTGGTAGACGGAACACAAAGCTCAAAATAAAGAAGAAAAGGAACATGCTATGAAACGCATCAAGGTCAATGCCTCTTGTGCCTATAATATTCTGATCGAAAATAATCTGCTTGACTCCGTGGGAAAATACTGCCGCGAGGCATTGGGCTCCCCCTGCCGTCTGTGTGTGGTCACCGATGACAATGTATCTCCCCTTTACCTCTCAAGGGTAACCGATTCCCTTTCGGCTCACGGATTTGATACGATTCCCTTTGTGATTCCCCACGGAGAAGCTTCCAAATCCACCGAGACGTTGGTCTCCCTTTTGGAATTTATGGCAGAGCACCGCATCACCCGTTCCGATGCCGTTGTGGCACTGGGCGGCGGTGTCGTTGGAGACCTTTCGGGCTTTGCCTCGGCGGTCTATCTGCGCGGGATCTCCTTCATTCAAATCCCCACCACCCTTTTGGCAGCGGTGGATTCCTCGGTTGGCGGCAAGACCGCCGTGGATCTTCGGGCAGGAAAAAACCTGGCAGGCGCGTTTCATCAGCCCGCGCTTGTCCTCTGCGATCCTCTGACCTTGGACACCTTGACATCCGAGATTTTTTCGGACGGATGCGCCGAGGTTATCAAATACGCAGTAATCAACGACCGTGAATTCTTCGAATTTCTCAAGGGAGGTATTCGTGAGAACATCGAAGAGGTCATCGCCCGTTGTGTAGAAAACAAAGCCCGTGTGGTAGAAGGCGACGAATTTGACCGAGGAAGCCGTCAGCTTCTCAATCTCGGCCACACCGTCGGTCATGCCATCGAGCTTTGCTCTCATCTCTCCATTTCTCACGGAAGTGCGGTTGCCATGGGTATGGTGATCGTCATGCGTGCGGCGGTTTCCCTCGGCATTTGCCCCGAAAAGGACCTTTCCATGCTCCTCGATATGCTGCGTGCGGAAGGACTTCCCACTGACTGCAGCTTCACCTCAAAAGAGCTTGCCGATGCCGCCCTGACCGACAAAAAGCGGATGGGTGACACCATCTCTCTGGTCGTTCCCTTCGGAATTGGGGACAGCCGCCTGTATCCCATTCCCGTGGAGGATCTGGTCGACTTTATGGAAAAGGGGATGAGCATATGAATCGCTTGATCTCCGCCACCGCTACGGGTGGATCGGTTCGATCGATCGCCTCCAAATCCGAAGCACACCGTCTTTTGATTCTTGCCGCATTCGCAGATCGACCCTGTCGGATCACCTGTGAGGAGGTGAACGATGATATTTTGGCAACCGTCTCCTGCTTGAATACCATGGGCGCATCCATCCAAAGAGACGGAGTGGATTTTTGCGTCACTCCCGCTCAGGCATTGACCGAGCATCCCCTTTTGAATGCCAAGGAAAGCGGTTCGACCCTTCGATTCCTTGTACCCGTAGTCTGTGCCCTGGGCAAAGGCGCAGTCTTTGAAATGGCAGGCAGACTTCCCGAGCGTCCTCTCTCTCCCTTACGTGAGGTTTTGGAGGCGGAAGGAATCCGGTTATCCGAGACGGGTCAAAATCCCCTTCGGGTCTCGGGACAGCTTCAACACCGGGATTTTGCCATTCCCGCAAACGTATCCTCTCAATTCATCAGCGGTCTTCTCTTTGCCATTGCCGTATCGGGCAAAACGGGCTCTGTCACGCTTTTGGGCAAACAGGAATCCGCTCCTTACGTAGATATGACCATTGATGCCATGGCACAGTTCGGCCTTTCGGTCATGCGTAACGGTGACCGATTGGAAATCCGTGAAAATCAAGGACTCCATGCACCCCAAACCCTTCGGGTGGGTGGGGACTGGTCGGGTGCGGCTTTCCCGCTCTGCCTCGGTGCCATCGGTTCTTCCTCCGTATCGGTTCACGGATTGGATATTCACTCCCGTCAGGGTGACCGTGCCGTGCTGGACGTCCTTCGGCGGTTCGGCGCACTCGTTCTTGAGGAGGAGAACATAGTCACCGTCTCCCCCGCTTCGCTGAGAGGCATTGATATCGATGCATCTCAGATCCCCGATCTCGTTCCCATTCTTGCCGTAGTCGCTTCGACAGCCAAGGGTACCACCGTCATTTCGGGAGCGGCTCGGCTTCGCATCAAGGAAAGCGATCGACTTGCGGCGATTCGACAGACCCTCAATGCTCTGGGAGGAGAGGTCATCGAAACCTCAGACGGTCTGATCATTCACGGAAAAGAAAAGCTTCTTGGCGGGTCGGTATCCTCCTTCGGAGATCATCGCATCGCCATGAGTGCCGCCATTGCGTCGGCGGCTTGCAAAGCACCCGTTACGCTTGAGGGTGCGGAAGCAGTTACAAAATCCTATCCCGCTTTTTGGCAGGATATGCGGTTCCTCGGTATTGTCTCAGAGGAAATCGGAAAGGAAGTATGATGGCAACCCATTACGGAAAACATATAGATATTGAGATTTACGGCGGCTCTCATGACCCCGAAATCGGCATTCGGATGACGGGACTTCCCCAAGGCTTTCAGGTAGACCGTGAAGCGCTTCGTGCCTTTATGAAGCGACGCGCCCCCGGTCAAAGCTCCCTGTCTACCCCGCGCAAGGAAACCGATGAGCCGATTTTTCTTGAGGGCATGGATAACGAAAACCGTCTGACGGGAGACCTACTCCATGCTGTGATCCGCAGCGAAAATCAGCGTTCCTCGGATTACTCCTCACTCTCCTTTATTCCCCGTCCCTCCCATGCCGATTTTGCGGCAAGAATGAAATACGGACAGGCGGTAGATCTGCGCGGAGGCGGCCATTTTTCGGGTCGTTTGACCGCTCCTCTTTGCATTGCGGGCGGTATTTGCCTACAGATCCTCAAAGAGCGGGGCATTCAGATCGGTGCGCATTTGTATTCCGTCGGTGACGTTCATGACCGTCCGTTTGACATGGTAACGGTCAACGAAGAAGAGTTCTCGCTTCTCGCATCCCGATCGGAGCTTCCTGTTTTGGATGAACAGGCAGGAGAGGCCATGCGTAAACTGATCAGTGAAGCACGTATGGACGGCGACTCCGTGGGTGGCATCGTCGAATGCGCCGCCATTGGTCTGCCCGCAGGACTTGGCGAGCATATGTTTGACGGTGTGGAAAACCGAATTTCTGCCCTCGCCTTTGCTGTTCCCGGTGTAAAGGGCATTGAATTTGGAGAGGGCTTTGGCTCCACTCTTCTCCGCGGCTCCGAAAACAACGATCCCTTTCTAACCGACGGCAAAGCAATCCGTACCGCTACCAACCGTGCGGGAGGCATCCTCGGCGGCATGACCAGCGGCATGCCTCTTGTATTCCGTGTCGCAATGAAGCCGACTCCCTCTATCGCCAAGGAGCAGGATAGCGTGGATATGGTTTCCATGTCTCCCGTAAAGCTTGCCATTAAGGGGCGCCACGACCCATGTATCGCTCCCCGCGCAGTCCCCGTCCTTGAGGCGATTTGCGCCATTGCGATTTATGATCTTTTATTGGATTCGGCATCTTGCTGAACCGAATTGATTCTATTTTTAGAAAGGCCTGATTTTTCATGAAGTTCACTGCCAAGTCAACGGTCAGAGCCTCCTATATCGGTTATCTGACCCAGGCAATTACGATCAATTTTGCTCCACTTTTATTTGTGACCTTTGAAACAAGCTATCACATCTCCATGGGCAAGATCAGTCTCCTGATCGCCCTGAGCTTTCTGACCCAGCTTGCTACCGATGCCCTTGTGGCAAGGATCTCCGATCGGCTGAATACAAGAGCCACCGCTATTGCCGCCCATCTCTTTGCGGTAGTTGGTATGACGGGCTTCGCCTGGCTTCCCGATCTGCTCCCCTCTCCCTTTGTGGGTCTTGCCATTTCGGTCATGATTGCCGCCATCGGAGGCGGCATTGTGGAGGTCATCATCAGTCCCATTGTGGAGGCATGTCCCACCGAGGAAAAAAGCTCCGCCATGAGCCTTTTGCACTCCTTTTACAGTTGGGGCCTTGCCGCCGTGGTCCTGCTTTCTACTCTGTTTTTCAAAACGGTCGGCATCGAAAATTGGCGCATCCTTTCGTGCCTTTGGGCATTGATCCCCGCCGCGGGAGCAGTTGCCTTTTGTCTCGTTCCCATTTATCCCTTGGATGTCCTTTCGGGAGATGGAGAAGAAAAAAAACACTCTCTCATCAAGGACAAGACCTTTTGGATCTTCTTCATCATTATGTTCTGCGCAGGTGCGTCGGAAATGGCAATGATCCAATGGGCATCCGCCTTTGCGGAATCGGATCTGGGGATTCCCAAAGCCATCGGAGATCTACTCGGTCCCTGCGCCTTTGCGATTCTTATGGGAGGAGTCCGAACCTTTTACGGACGGTCGGGTGGAAAAATCTCTCTCTCGAAATTCATTCTTCTCTCGTCCTTGCTCTGTGTAGCATCCTACCTGATCGCCGCCCTCTCTCCCCTCCCCATTCTCGCGTTGGTGGGATGTGCGCTGTGCGGTCTCTCTGTTGCCATTATGTGGCCCGGCACCTACAGTCTGGCTTCTCTGCACATTCCCTTTGGCGGTGTGCGCATGTTTGCCCTCTTGGCAATGGCAGGAGATATCGGCTGTCTGATCGGACCTACTACAGCCGGCTGGGTCGCGGAGGCATTCGGAAACAATTTGCGTGTTTCCTTCCTTTTCTCCACCGTTTTCCCCCTGATCATCCTCTTTCTTGTTGGATTTACACTGAAAAAGAAAACAAAAAAATAATAAAGATATAGGTTAAAACGTCATGGAACTCAAAGAACTCAGAGAACAAATCGATCAAATAGATCGGGAGCTGGTACCTCTCTTCATCAAACGCATGAACGTCTGTGCCGATGTCGCTGAGTATAAGCGTCAGAATCACATGCAGGTGCTGGATTCCTCCCGTGAGCGCGCGCTTTTGGAGAAGATCTCCGAGGCGGCGGGCGAGGATTTTGAAGAGTACGCCCGTACCCTCTATGCCACCATTCTCGATCTATCCCGCTCTTATCAGCACCGCCGTCTGGACAGTGACTCTCCCCTTTATCGGGAGATCACCGAGGCGATGACCAAGACCGCTCCCATGTTTCCCGAGCGTGCCTCTGTGGCATGTCAGGGCGTGGAGGGCGCCTACTCGCAGATCGCTGCCGAGCGACTGTTTCGCGCACCGAACATTACCTTCTTCAACAACTGGGAAAAGGTATTCGATGCCATTGAGGCGGGGCTTTGCCGTTACGCTGTGATCCCGATCGAAAACAGTACCGCCGGCTCGGTCAAGAAAGTCTATGACCTGATGATCGACCGAAACTTCCGTATCGTTCGCACGGTGCGTATCAAGATCGACCATAATCTGTTGACAAAGAAGGGGGTCGCTCTCTCGGAGATCCGTGAGATCGTTTCTCATGAGCAGGCAATCAGCCAATGCTCGGAGTTCCTGTCCTCCTTGGGTCCCAATGTAAAAATCACCCGTGTGGAAAATACCGCTGCCGCCGCACGCATGGTGGCGGAATCGGAGCGCCGTGATCTGGCTTCCCTTTCCTCCCGTTCCTGTGCGGGTCAGTACGGTCTTTCCGTGCTTGCCTCCGCTGTACAGGACAACGGCAACAACCACACCCGTTTCATCTGTATCACCAATCATACCGAGATCTATCCCGGTTCCGATCGCACCACGTTGATGGTGGTGACCCCCCATAAGCCCGGTGCCCTTTACCGCATGCTTTCCCGCTTCAATGCGTTGGGAATCAACCTGCTTAAGCTGGAGTCCCGTCCCATTCCCGACCGCGACTTTGAATTTATGTTCTATTTCGATCTGGAAGCGTCGGTTTATTCCCCGAAGCTTGCCCAGCTTCTGGCAGAGCTGGAGGCGGAATGCGATGAATTTTCTTACCTTGGCTCGTATTCGGAGGTCATATGATGGAAACCATGCAAAAAGGGTTTTCGTCCCTTCGCTGCGGTCTGATCGGTGAGCATCTGGGACACAGCTTTTCGGCCCCCATCCATGCCTTGCTTGCCGATTATAGCTATGAGATCTGTGAGCTTGCCCCCCATGAGGTTGGCGACTTTGTAAAAAACAGTCGGCTGGATGCCTTTAACGTCACCATTCCCTATAAGGAAACGGTTCTTCCTTACTTAGATACCATATCCCCCGAGGCGAAACGGATCGGCTCGGTCAACACGGTCGTCCGCCGAGCAAACGGACAGATCGACGGCTATAATACCGATTACTTCGGTTTTGATGCCATGCTGACCGCCTCGGGTATTCCCGTTCAAGGAAAAAAAACGGTGGTCTTGGGAACAGGCGGTGCCTCCAAGACGGTACAGACCGTTCTCTCCGACCGAGGCGTTGGCGAGCTTGTGGTAGTGGGACGCACCTCGGAGAACAATTACGAGAATTTGTATCTGCACTACGATGCCGATCTGATCGTCAATACCACCCCCGTGGGAATGTACCCAAAAAACGGGCAAACTCCCATTGATCTTTCCCACTTCAGAAACTGCAAGGGTGTTTTGGATCTGATCTACAACCCCGCCAAGACCGCCCTGCTTCTGAAGGCGGAGGAGCTCGGCATCTCCGCCATGAACGGGCTTTATATGCTGGTAGCGCAAGCCGTTAAAGCATTTGAGTTCTTTACGGGAGAATCTGCCAAGGCAGGTGTCATCGAAACAATCACCAAAAGAATCGCAAGCCGCACCCGAAATATCATTCTCATCGGTATGCCCGGTTGCGGAAAAAGCACGGTCGGAAAAATTCTGGCTGAACAGCTCGACCGTTCCTTCCTGGATGCCGACGAAGAATTTTTCGCCATGCACGGAATCACCCCTGCGGATGCTATCAAGACCCTTGGCGAGGATTGCTTCCGAGAGATGGAGCACGAGGTTCTCTATGAGCTTGGCAAAAAGAGCGGCACGGTCATCGCCACGGGCGGCGGCGCAGTCACCCGCTCCTTCAATTATGAGCCGCTCCACCAAAACGGAACGATCATATACCTGCGAAGAGATCTGTCAAAGCTCTCCAAAAAGGACAGACCCCTTTCTCAAAGCACGTCTCCCGAAGAGCTTTACAATAAAAGAAAAGTCTTTTATGAGGCATTTGCCGATCTGACCATTGACAGTACCGAGATCCCCGAACAGACTGCCGCACGCATGCTTGCGGCTCTGGAAATGGTGTAAAAAGGAGAAAGAATCATGAAAATTCTGGTCATCAACGGACCCAATCTGAATATGCTAGGCATTCGTGAGCCCTCGATCTACGGCAAAGAGGATTTCGCGGCGTTGCAGCAGTACATCCGAATCTCTGCCAAGGAGCTCGGGCATGACGTAACGCTCTTCCAATCCAATCATGAAGGGGAGATCGTGGACGTCATTCAAGCCGCATACGGCGTTTATGAGGGCATTGTCATCAATCCCGCTGCCTATACCCACACCAGCGTAGCGATCCTTGACGCGTTGAAGGCAGTAGGAATTCCCACCGTGGAAGTGCATCTGTCGGACATTCACAGCCGCGAGGCCTTCCGTCAGCATTCCTACGTATCCATGGTAGCGGTCAAGACCATCTGCGGCCTCGGGTTTGAGGGATACAAAAAAGCTCTCGAATATTTTGCATGATCGATTGACATCCCTTTTGTGCTGTGCTATATGATCGAACCCCAAGAGGAGGTCACATCATGGACTTTATAAAAAACGGAAGCAACCATATCAGCAGCTTGATTGCCAAAGCAATCGCCGACGGAAGCCGCCGGGCAACCGCAACGGGAAACTACGAGATCGAACGTGCGATCCGCATTCCTTCGGACTTTACTTTGGTTTTGGAAAATTGTCATTTGCGCATGGCAGACGGGGTCTATGACAACCTATTTGTCAACGAACATCACGGAACCGAGCTTGGCAAAACCGTGGTAGGAACCGATCGCAACATCCGTATCCTCGGAAAAGGTCGGACAATTCTTGACGGTGGCAAATACAACGGTCTTTCCGAGAAAAATTCGGGAACCGAGGGTCTGCCCCATATCAGCAAAAACAATCTCCTGCTTTTCACCAACGTAGATGGCATCACCATCCAAAATATCGCTTGCCACAATCAGCGGTGGTGGGCGCTGAACTTCGTATATTGCCGCAATGCCCATCTCTCGGACATCGACTTTAAGGCGTGCGACATCGGAATTGATGAGAACGGAAACGAATACCACGGACTAAAGCGAGGCAAATACCGCGAGGTTCTGGTTAAAAATGCCGACGGCATCGATCTGCGCCAGGGCTGTCATGATTTTCTAATCGAGAATATCACGGGATTTACGGAGGATGACACCATTGCCCTGACCAACCTGAACGGCTATACAGAACAGTTGTACTGCGTGGACGGTCTGCCCTCGGATATTGCCAACGTGACCATTCGAAACGTAAAGGCTTCCGCATACTGTACCATCGTTCGTCTGTTGAATCAGGGAGTTTTGAAGCTTCATGACATTGCCATCGAGAACGTCTATGATACCTCTGCCGAATGTCCCTATTTAGATCACGGAAAATTCGCCATACGGGTCGGTGACGCCGAGCATATGTACGGTGACCGTCATTCCACCGAGGAGGAGACCTACAACATCTCCCTCAAGAACATAACCGGTCGTGGAAAAGCCGTACTCCATCTGGCAGGCGACATCGGAAACCTGACCTTTGAGAACATTCACGCTATGGAAGACACCCCTCTGATAGAGGATCTGAGAACGAAATAAAAAAGCGGACGATTGCCCGCTTTTTTATTGTCGGCAAAGAAGATTTGCCTGATAGAGCATGCCCATAAAACGGAGACGCTCCGTACCGCTCAGCTCTTTGATCCGCTGCTCATATGATTTCCCACACAAATCGGACAGCTTGACAGGGTCATGCTCCGCAAGGATCGCCCAAAGAAGGGCTTCCATCTGCCTCTGTTCCTTTTTCTTACAGCTCGGTATCTCAAAAAAAGGTGTGTCATGTACCATCAAATTTTCATACAACTGTCTGAGAAGCATCTCTCGGGAATCAGGAATAACACATGGATTCCCGCCATTTTCCTTTGTGGGAATCTGCTCCTTTGATTGGGCGACCGTCACTCTGCCAAGGCGATTCCATACCGTAGTCTGTCCGCTCGGAAATTCCAGCACTCCGCTATACAGCGACGTTGGCTCCGCTTTCTGGGGAAAGGCATGCAAATATGCCTGAAGCGCGTTTTGATCGACCGAATCAGATGGGTCCGACAAAGCAAGAATCCCTTTGATCTGCGAAGAAAAGCTCAGGCGATAGCGCTCCTCCCGATAATAAAGCGGGGTTTTCCCGTCCCGACTTCTCGACAAGATCAGCTCTCCTCTCATTTCATCCAAAAGCGCCAAAGCAAAGCTCCCCTGAAGCATTCGAGCCAAGGAAGAAATCCCTCTTTTTTGATATGCCTCCAAAAGGGCTTCTCCCTCTCCTTCCGTAATTCCATCCGCCACAAGGATCAAATTTCCAAAGGGAGTCGCCCTGTAAACAGGACGCCTTCCGCATGCCCTCTTCCCTTGTTCCAAAAGCCCAAAAGCGGTGGTGCAGTACCCTTCTTGCCATCCCGCACCGTTCCAACCAAGGGCACGGCTCATCCGAATCATTCCGTCCCCCAAAAGACCTCCACCCCGATCCATCCATCCGCCAATCTGTCCCATCCCAATCCTCCCTGTCTTTCTGCTTTATCTATATGAAAGATAGATCAAAACATTCCGTTTCACAAGAAAACACCTCATTGCATATACTGGAAGAGAAACCAACCAAGAAGGAGGCTGTCTTATGTGCCAGATTCACCTGCGCAAGCTTGTAGGCATCTCTCTTGTCTGCTTTGGCGCGGGCATTCTGCTCTCCTTTCTGCTCCCCGGCTATTTCCTCGCCTTTTTGGAAGCGGCGGCGGTTATATCAGCCGGGCTGCTTCTCCTGGGCAGAAGCCATTAACAGATCCACCACCGAGAAAGGAACGCTGTCATGAAGATCGTATTACTTCGCTCTCCCTCCCTGTTAGCGCCTCTTTTGAGAAAATGCTTCGGCATTCAAAAAAAGAAGTCGTAGATCCAATCTTTGGCGGCTCACGTTTTCGTGAACCGCCTTGATTTTTTCCTAAAAATGTGTTATAATGAGATATTGATGATGTTCAAAAGAAAGGAGTCGTATATGAACGGATTTCTTCCTTTAACCAAATATGAAATGGATGCCCTCGGATGGGACCGTCCCGATTTTGTCTATGTGACGGGAGATGCCTATGTGGATCATCCCAGCTTTGGTGTTGCGATCCTCTCCCGTGTGTTGGAGGACGCGGGCTTCCGGGTCGCCATTCTTTCACAGCCCGATTATAAAAGTGCCGCTGCTTTCCGTACCTTCGGCAGACCGCGCCTCGGTTTTTTGGTCACAGCGGGCAATATAGATTCCATGGTGGCGCATTATACTGTCGCCAAGAAAAAGAGAACCTACGACTACTATTCTCCCGGCGGAAAGGCAGGGCTGCGTCCCGACCGTGCTACCATTGTATACTGCAACCGTATTCGGGAGGCATACGGCGATATTCCTCTGATCATCGGAGGATTGGAGGCATCTCTGCGCCGCTTTGCGCACTACGACTACTGGTCGGATTCGGTTCGCCGCTCGATCTTAGTCGATTCCCGCGCCGATTTGCTGGCATACGGAATGGGTGAGAACATTCTTCTGAGGATCGCAAGGCTTCTTGATAAGGGGGTACCGATCAAAAAGATTCGTGATGTTCGGGGTACCGTCTATCTTTGCGCCCCCGAGGACAAGCTTCATTTTGATGTTGCCGCTACCTTTGATTACAACGAATTAAAAACAAACAAGCGTACCTATGCCGAAGCATTCGGTGTACAGTACAAGAATCAGGATGCCATCAATGGCAAAGCGATTTTGGAAAAATATGACGCAAAGCTTCTGGTGCAGAATCCCCCTATGCCTCCTTTAGAGCGAGAGGAGCTGGACCATGTGTACTCTCTTCCCTATATGCGAACCTATCACCCCTCTTATGAAAAGGAGGGCGGTGTTCCCGCCATTGAAGAGGTACGGTTCTCCATTACCCATAACCGCGGTTGCTTTGGCGCCTGTAACTTCTGTGCCCTTGCCTTTCACCAAGGAAGAACGGTTCGCTCACGAAGTGAAGCCAGTGTGCTTGCCGAAGCGAAGAAAATTACCGAGCTGGATGGATTCAAGGGCTATATCCACGATGTAGGAGGTCCTACGGCAAATTTCCGAGCGCCTGCCTGCGACAAGCAACTTCGTGACGGTGTTTGCTCTGCCCGCAAATGTCTGGCACCCGCCCCTTGTAAAAATCTGAAGGTGGATCATTCTGAATACATGCATCTGATCGAATCCATTGAGGCTCTTCCCAAAGTGAAACGTGTATTCATTCGCTCGGGCATTCGTTTTGACTATCTGCTCTTGGACAAGAATGAGGACTTTTTCCGCAAGCTGGTCAAGGACAACGTATCGGGTCAGCTGAAGGTCGCTCCCGAGCATTGCTCCTCTCCCGTGCTTCGTTGTATGGGCAAGCCCGATTTTGCGATTTATGAGCAATTCCGCAAGCGTTACTTTGAGCTTTGCAAGGAGATCGGTAAGGAGCAATATCTGGTTCCCTATCTCATGTCCAGCCATCCCGGCTCGACACTGAAGGATGCCCTGGAGCTTGCCCTCTGCCTCAAGCGGGATCATTACGCGCCCGAGCAGGTACAGGATTACTATCCCACCCCCGGTACGGCATCCACGGTCATGTTCTACACGGGAATCAATCCCCTGGATATGAAGTCGGTTTACGTTGCTACTGACTATCATGAAAAGCAGCTTCAGCGTGCGCTTCTGCAGTACAACCGTCCCGAAAATGCCGCTCTCGTTCGGGAAGCATTGGTACGGCTTCACCGAGAGGATCTGATCGGATACGGTGCGGAATGTCTGGTTCGACCCGAGAGAAGCGCTTCCTTTCCAAAAACCAAAGCACAAGCCCCTCGGAAGGAAAGCAAGGAACCTCGTTCTTCGACGCAGAGAAAAAAAGCCCCTCTTCAAAAAATGGGGGAG
>JAFVRI010000160.1 GCA_017504335.1 Clostridia bacterium | reverse complement strand
GCAGTTCCCATCTCGGGATATACCAAAAGCTCGTTTCCGGTCTTATGGATCGACATCTTATACTCATCCACCGATCCGATCAGCAACCGCTCTACAACCTTGTAGACCTCATCGTCATCATCGGATGCAGTCTCACCGTCTACACCAACCTGACGCACGTTGTAGTGGGTACCCTCTACACCGTACATAACCAGATTGCGGAAGGTTTCATTGGTATTCAGATATGCCAGGATATCCATGGCTCTGGATTCATCCGCAGTATAGGAGCATACACCAAACAGATCGGAGTGTGCCTCCTCGTAGCTCAGGGTAGGAGTTTCAAGCACGATCACCTCATACTTGTCCGCATACTGATCTGCTACCTCTGCGCCGCCCTTTACGTAGCCGACCGCAAAGTCCTTGGTATCATTCTTGGCAGCGTAGTAACCGCCGGTCTTGTAGTTATGAAGTGTGCGAAGCGTATTCACAAACGCTGTATTTTCAAAGAGGTTCTCGATCTTGCTTCCGTAGACACCGCTCTGTCCGAGAGTTGCCGCACCGTTGTAGTAATTTCCGAGAACCGAGAAGGCATCGGAAAGCTTGCCCGCACTGTCGACACCCCAGAACTTCAGGTTGTCGATCATCAGCTCGTTCTCTGCCACATTGGTATAAAGAAGCGAGAACTCATCGGAATAATACTGCTTGATGAAGCTCAGAAGATCCGCTACATCCTCAGCGGCAACCGAGTTGTATACATCCTTAGAGGGATTTGCCGTGGGTAAGGACTGGCCGGGCTCCAAGCGCTCAGCCGCGATCATTGCCTCCTTGTTCAGAAGCAGATAGGTATATTCGCCGATTCTCTTGTTGGTGGGAACCGCAAACATTCTGCCGCCGTTGGTCTTTTCCAATGCGGTGAAGAAGGGCTGATATACGTACTTACGGATCTCGCCCGCGCTTCCGGACTCTGCCAAACGGTTGCTGATGTTCTTCAGTCTGTCCTCAGCAATATACTTCTGATAGCGGTCCGCACCGCCCATATAGAAAATGTCTACCTGATAATCCGCAATCTCGGGATACACGATCTCAACCGCGCTTCCTCCCTCTTCGGAGGTCTCACTGGACAGATCCGTCTCCTCGGCACCTGCCGTATTTCCGAGCAATCCGCTCTCCTTGGCTTCGTCACGTGCCGCGAATGCAGCTTCCAGCTTGGTGTAATATTCAGCCTCAGGATAGATGTACAGCTTGATCTGCGCGGTAAACTTCGCCTTGGTGATACGGTTGATGGCGTTCTCCACGTTCTTGCGCGTTGTCTCCGACACCGCCTTCTCACTCATCAGGTACATCGCCAGCGTACGCGCTTCCTCAGATGCCTCTTCCTGAATTTCCTCCGCCTTTTCCTCGGTCGTCTGCTCGCCGCAGGACGTCATCATAACGCCCAGAAGCATCACCATGCAAAGAAGAAGGCAAAGTATTCTTTTATTCCAAATTTTATGCACGATTGTTCCCCCTTACTAACATCTTTCATACACAGTAATTCACTATATATACTCTAATATTTTACAACGAATTTCCAAAAATGTCAAGTGGTTTTTTTCCAAAACCAATGCCCACTTCAAGACGAAATTTGGTTTCTTCTGTTTCCGTTTTCAAAACATCGGCAGTTTGCACATTTTGCGGTTTTGGATTTCTAAAACATTGACAGAAGAAATGTTTCTCTGCACAAAATTTTGTTTTCTTTTTGTGCAAATCAATGATTTTTGAATCCTTCCGATCAATCCAAGAAGCCACGCAAATGTCTTGCTCTGCTGGGATGTCTCAGCTTACGGAGTGCCTTTGCCTCTATCTGACGGATTCGCTCACGGGTAATATTGAACTCCTTACCCACTTCCTCAAGGGTTCTGGTTCTTCCGTCATACAGACCAAAGCGAAGCTTGATTACGTGCTCCTCACGGGGAGTCAGCGTGCGAAGCTCCTTCTCGATCACCTCGCGGAGAATGGTCGAAGCCGCCGCCTCCGAGGGCGCGGGGGTATCCTCATCGGGGATGAAGTCACCGAGATGGCTGTCCTCCTCTTCACCGATCGGTGTTTCCAGGGATACGGGGTCCTGTGCGATCTTCATGATCTCACGAACCTTCTCGGGGCTCATACCCATCTTTTCACCGATCTCATCGGCGGTCGCCTCCCGTCCCAGCTCCTGAAGCATCTGTCGGGAATACCGAGACACCTTGTGAATGGTCTCCACCATATGCACGGGAATACGGATGGTTCTTGCCTGATCGGCAATGGCACGGGTAATTGCCTGACGGATCCACCAGGTAGCGTAGGTCGAGAATTTATATCCCTTGCTATAGTCAAATTTATCCACTGCCTTCATCAGACCCAGGTTTCCTTCCTGAATCAGATCTAAGAAGAACATTCCCTTGCCCACATAGCGTTTGGCAATGCTGACGACCAGACGAAGGTTCGCCTCGACCAGCTCCTTCTTTGCCAGCTCCTTCTTTGCCTCATCATCGCAATTGGTCATGATCTCGGCAAGCTCACGCTCTCTCTCCGCCGTCAAAAGCGGAACACGTCCGATCTCCTTCAGGTACATACGAACGGGGTCATCAATAGCAAGTCCCTCTTGCTCCAGAATCCGTTCCATGTTTTCGCTGGTTCCGAATGCCTCCACCTCGGATTCAATCTCGGTCAGCTCGGTTCCGGACAGATCACCGGGGAGAGTAATTCCGTTATTTTCAAGGGTGTCGTACAGCTTGTCCAGACTTTCAATATCAAAGTCCATCTCCTCGACCACTTCCTCCAGATCGTCGGGAGAAAGCTTGCCCTGCTTTCCCTTTTTGATCAGAGGCTCTAAGTCGATCATTTTGTCATTATCCAATTTCAATTCATGTTCCGTCATGTTCGTTTCCTTCCGATTTATGTATTCTTGTTTTTAATCCTTGCCTGATAGGCTTCCTGCCGTTTTCTCAATTCCTCAGCGAAATCGTCGGACTCCTCGGTACGGGAATGCTCTTCCTTGATGGTATCGATTGCCGCCAGGAACACGTCCCGATCGTTGCGGTTCAACAACCGCCGATCAACCTCCATCTTTTCAATTCTGCCCAGCTCATCCGGGCTGAAATGCTCCGCAAGCATGCCCTTGGAGAATCCGTATTCTCCTCGCTCCAGCCGACATATTTCCGAGAAAACACGTCGTCCGAATTCGGTAGAAAAATCCTCGGCACGAATGGGTGCCCGTCCGTCAGCCGCCTCCCGCCGAAATTCCTCAAACATCAGCATCAGCCCCAGCAGAGCTTCCTCTGCCTGTGTGGCGCGAATATTCTTGGCGGAGTCCACATTGACACGGTCTCCGATATGCTTGATAGACAGCTGTGCGTCCTTCGCGTCCTTTTTACGCGCATCCGATGCCCGTCTGCGGCGGATTCGCTCTACGTCGGTCCGAAGCGCATCGGCGGAAAGCTCCAAACGATCCGCTGCCTTCTTTACGTAGATATCCCGCTCCACGTGGGAATGTGCCTCCGCAATCATTCCACACACCGCATTCGATGCCCGAATCTTTTCCTCGGCAATCTGAAGATTATATTCCGAAAGAATTTTTTCCAAGCGAAATTCAAAGCCCGTCATACTGCTGTCCAGCACACGCCGAAAGCTGTCCTGACCGAATTTCTTGATATATTCATCGGGGTCCTTGGCACCCGAAAGCTTCAGCACCCGCACATCCACGCCAACCTCTCCAAGAAGGCGCATTGCCTTGGAGGCGGCGGTCTGTCCCGCGGCATCCGAATCGTAGCAGATCACGACCTGCTTTGTATACTTGGCGAATACCCTCGCTTGCTCTGAGGTAATTGCCGTGCCCAAGGTAGCGACAGCATTCTCAAAGCCTGCCGCATGCAGAGCAATGACATCCATATATCCCTCGCAAAGGATCATCCGTTCGGCGCATTGCTTTTTCGCAAAATTCAGTGCGAACAGATGTCGGCTCTTTTTAAAGGCGGGGGTATCGGAGCTGTTCAGATACTTAGGCTTCGAGTCATCCATAACACGACCGCCAAAGGCAATGATATTGCCCGAGGTGTCGATAACGGGAAAGATCACACGGTTGCGGAAGAGATCAAATATCTTTCCGCTTTTTTCGCTCCGTTTACACAAAAAGCCCTCTATCAGCTCCTCCTCGGTAAAGCCGAGACGTCGCATATGGTTGGTCAGCGCCCACCAGTGATCGGGGGCGAATCCGAGACCGAAGTGGCGGATGGTTGCCATGGAAAGTCCCCGTTCCTCATGAAGATACCGAAGTCCTTCCTTTCCGTACTGCTCATCCAGCAGGCATTCGCGGAAAAACCGCGCCGCCGCCAAATTCATTTCATACACTCTGGCTCTCGGCACGCCCTTATCGGGAAGCGCATTGCGATCGGAAGGAATTTCGATTCCCGCGCGAGACGCAAGCAGCTCCAAGGCGCCCACATAATCTAAGTTTTCCTGTCGCATGATAAAGCTGATGACATCACCGCCCGCTCCGCATCCGAAGCAATAGAAGCTTCTCGTGGCGGGAAAGACGGTAAAGGAGGGGGATTTCTCGCTGTGAAACGGACAAAGTCCGTTCATGTTGGAGCCCGCCCGCTTCAGCGATACGTAGGATCCGATGGTCTGCTCAATATCGTTTCTCGCAATAATTTCATCAATTACTTCTCTCGGTATCATATCCGGGGTCCCCTCCAAACCTTAGGAATGTAGAGTCCCGAATAGATCTCGATGGCATACCGATCGGTCATGCCCGACAAAAAATCGCACACGCACCGCTCCACCGCTTCGGTCTCACAATTACGGCGGTACAGCTCGGGCATTCCTTCGGGGTGGGATACAAAATGATCGAAGAGGCGAATGAGCATCTCCTGTGCCTTTCGCTCCTCGGATTTGGCAATGGGATTGCGATAGACGCTCTCGAAGAGAAAATCTCTCAATTCATCGGTTGCCGCCTGAATCTCATCCTCCATGGCGATCCGAGGCTTGCCCGTGCTGGCACGGATCACCGAATTGACCATGGTATCGATACGCTCGGAATGGGTCTCGCCCAATACATCTCTCAGGCGCTTCGGAATATCGCGAACCGAAAGGATTCCGCCTCGGCAGGCATCATCGATGTCGTGATTGATGTATGCGATCCGATCGGCAAACTTGACGATGGATCCCTCAAGCGTCGATGCACGGCTCTTTCCCGTATGGTTCACAATGCCGTCACGCACTTCCCATGTAAGATTCAAGCCTCTGCCGTCATTCTCCAAATGATCCACCACACGAAGGCTTTGCTTGTAATGCGTGAAATCGGGATCGTAGCATTTTTGCAGAGCAAATTCTCCCGCGTGTCCGAAGGGGGTGTGTCCCAGATCATGTCCCAATGCCGCCGCCTCGGTCAGATCTTCATTCAGACGAAGGGCTCGGGCAATGATTCGCGCGATCTGCGTAACCTCCAGTGTATGGGTCATGCGGGTGCGGTAATGATCTCCCGTTGGTGCCAGAAACACCTGGGTCTTGTTCATCAACCGTCGGAAGGATTGACTGTGAATGATGCGGTCTCGGTCTCTTTGAAATTCGGTTCGGATTCCGCAGGGTGTTTCCTCCCGCTCCCGTCCTCGGCTTTGGGAGGTGGGACAGGCATAAACCGACAGCGTATCTCGCTCGCGCTCCATAAAGCGTTCCCGAATACAAGAATCATTCTCCATTCTATGCCCTCCTTTCTCATGCTTCTTTATTCGATTTATAATGTACGCATCTTTTTTGAATTATACTTTTTTTGACACGATTTTTTTAAGATTTTTCTTGTTTTCCCTCTTTTCCTCCGTTTTTATGCCAAATCCCCTCACGAATCAGCAAAGCGACAAAGGGGGAGACGATCATGCCGAACACACCGAAGCACCAGAATCCGAGAAACATAGCACTCAGAGCAAGCAACGGATGTAAGCCAAGGCTTCCGCCAATAAGACGTGGCTCCACAAGCTGACGAACCACGGTGATCACGCCGTAAAGCACCAAAAGTCCGATCCCAAAAAATGTGTTTCCTCCTGCCAAGGACAGGAGGCCCCACGGGATCAGAACGGTTCCCGCTCCAAGGATCGGCAGCACATCTACAACCGCCACGCAAAGGGCAAGGAGAAAGCTCATGGGCTGACCGAGAATCATCAATCCGACCAAAGCCTCTAAAAAGGTCAGCAGCATCAAAAGCAGGTATGCCCGACCGTAGCGGAGCAATCCCGTAACCAGCTTTTCTCTTCGGGCAATGGCTCGTATCTGCCCCTCGGGTGATAAAAGCGACAAAATCGCCTCCCCGACGGCATGATAATCCATGCCAAGATAAAGGCTTGCCAAAAATGTCACGCAAAACAGCATAAGGATCGTAGGAGCGGAGCGAAGAATGTCCCCGAGCTTTGCCGCCAACGAAGTCCCCAGCTGTCCCGTGACGTTCCATAGCCATTCCGACAACCGTTCGGAAACGGTCATGCCTTCTTCTCCGTGAGAAAAAAGTATGCCGAGCCGTCTGCCGATCTCTGCCATGAAGGAATCCCAATTTTTTGAGAGCCAACCGAGGGCATCCCTTAGCTCTCTCCAAAGATACGTGATTCCCAGCCAAAGCCCCATTCCCAGAAAAAGAAACAACAAGAGAACCAAAAAGGCAGCGCACAGACGGGGAGAAAGCCTTGTGTTTGCCGAAAGCCTTTTGGCGGGAGTCTGCACCGCAGTTGCCACCAAAAAGGCGATCACCGCCACCGCAAGCGGTCCCTGCACATAGGAGACCGCTCCCCGCAGCAAAAGGAGCCCTAAAGCCATACACAGCAAAATCGATGCCCATTTTTGCCAAACCCCTTCCTTCATATCACCACTCCTTTTTCAAAATAACTTGACAGAGTCACCGTAATCTGTTACAATTATATGGTATGATTACAGAAGCCAATCTATGGCAGATAGGAGTTTTTTATGAAACGTATTGTATGTATCCTTCTTTCCCTGGTTCTTCTGACGGTGGCGCTTGCCGCTTGCGGACGAAAAGCCCCCTCTATGAATGAGATCGACATGAGCCCCGTGGATATTTCCAAGGCAGAGGTGACCGACAGCGTTACCGACTACGTCTTGATTTCGGTTGCCAACTACGGCGACATTCTGATCCGTCTCTATCCCGATGTCGCTCCCGAGACCGTAGAGAATTTCAAGGCGCTTGTTTCTCAGAAGTTCTATGACGGTCTGACCTTCCATCGCATCATCAAGGATTTCATGATTCAGGGCGGCGATCCCAAGGGTAACGGCACGGGCGACTCCGGAAAGAATATTACGGGCGAGTTTTCTGCCAACGGCTTTGAAAATAATCTGCTGCACAACCGCGGTGTAGTTTCCATGGCAAGAGGAGATGACAAGAATTCCGCCTCCTGCCAGTTCTTCATCGTGCACAAGACCTCCGATCATCTGGACGGCAATTACGCCGCCTTCGGCTATGTAGTGGCAGGTATGGATGTGGTTGACAAGATCGCGTCGGTTCCCGTTTGGCCGGATGACAATTCTCCCAAATTCACTACGGTAAAGATCTCCACCGCTCGCTTTGCCGAGATCAAGGCATAAGTAAAAAGGAGAAATCACATGAAACGAATCGCTTGTCTGTTGGCACTCATCCTGCTTACCGTTTCCCTGCTCGTGGCCTGCGATAAGGGAAACGAACCGGACATGGAAACAGAAACGGAATCGGAAACGGTAGCTGATACAGAATCCGAAACCATCCCCGAGCCCATACCCGGGATCGATATGACCCCCGTAGATATTTCCAAGGCAAAAGAAACCGATGAGACAACCGATTACGTTATCCTGTCGGTAGAGGGCTACGGTGACATTCTGATCCGTCTCTACCCCGACGTAGCGCCAAAAACGGTCGCCAACTTCAAAAAGCTGGTCTCCCAAAAATTCTATGACGGTCTGATCTTTCACCGTGTCATCAAGGATTTTATGATCCAGGGCGGTGATCCTGAGGGTACCGGATACGGAGACTCCGGCGAGACCGTTCCCGGTGAGTTCTACGCAAACGGAGTTCCAAACGATCTCCCTCATTACCGCGGTGTTCTCTCCATGGCAAGAGGCTATGATCCGAACTCGGCATCCTGCCAGTTCTTTATCGTCCACAAAACAGAAAGGTGTCTCCATCTGAACGGCTATTATGCCGCCTTCGGTTATGTTGTGGACGGCATAGAGATCGTAGATCGGATCGCATCGGTTTCCACGGATTCCAACGCTAAGCCCCTGAACCCCGTTAAAATTTCCACCGTCCGATTTGCGGAGATTGAGGAATAATATAATGAAACAGCATGATAAGGCTCTTTCACTTTCCCTTCTTCTTCATCAGTGCCTTAAGGAAGGAAAGAAAAGCCTGACACTTAAAAAGGACGTCTATACGCTCTTCCCCGATTGCGCACCTTCCCGCCCCATCAGTCTCTCCAATCACGATGCCTACGGCTTTACCTCCATCGGCATTTGTCTGGAGGATCTGGACGGCTTTGTGCTGGACGGAAACGGCAGTACGATCCTTGCGGACGGCGTGATGGTTTCTCTGGCGATCCTTCGATCCGCCAACATCACCGTCAAGAATCTGACCTTTGAGGCACGCAACACCATGCGCGGAGAAGCGGTGGTTATTGCCCACCACGAGGACGGATTTTCGGTTCGCTATACCAATACCGTGGACTATATCGTGAAGAACGATTGGCTCTATTACCGTGACCCTTACGGTCATGAGGACCGCCACCACTACTATATGATCATCGCCCGTGAGGGTGAGGATGCCCGCTATCTTCCCGAAACCGCTGAGTGCTTCCGTACCGAATATACCTTCGAGGATACGGGAGACCGCACGGTTCGCCTGCACAATCCGCCTCTTGTTCCCGAGGTAGGAACCCTCCTGATTATGGCGCCCGGACTCCGCCACGGATGTACCGTATTCTTGGAAAATGCCAAGAGCATCCATCTGGAAAACATCACGGTTCATTCCAGCTATGGCATGGGACTTCTGGCGCAGCTCTCCGAGGATATTACGGTGGATGGAATGACCATTCGCCCCAAGGGAGATGCCCTCTATTCCACCTCCAACGATGCCACTCATTTTGTCAACTGCCGAGGAACCGTCACCGTCAAGAACAGCTTTTTTGAGGGAATGCTGGATGACGCGCTCAATATCCACGGATTGTATGCCAGAATTGAACAGGTAGACGAGAAGGGGCTTTTGGTTCGGGACATGCATCCCGGTGCCAAGGGTCAATCCATCTACCGAAAGGGCTGCCATGTGGCGGTGATGGACAAGAGGATCCTCTGCCACGATCAGATTCTCACCGTAGAGGATGCGATCCCTCTCAATGCGGATATGACCTACCTTACCTTCGCCGAATCGTTATACGGCATCGTTCCCGATATGACCTTAGAGGATTTAGACAGCTCGCCTAAGGTATATTTTGAAGGCAATACCGTTCAATACAATCGCGCACGCGGCATTCTGCTGGCAGGCAGAAAAAAGACTGTGATTCGCAAAAATCACTTCAAGACTCCCGGTGCATCGATCCTCTTTGAAAGCAACGGAGATTACTGGTACGAATCGGGCGGCACCACCGATGTTTTGATCGAGGACAATCACTTTGAGCATTGCGGCTATTGTGTCAAGACCTGGGGCAAGGCGGTAATTGCCGCTTCCCCACGAAAGGAGTTTGACGGCAAGCGTTACTTCCACGGAACCATTGCCATTCGGAACAATCGCTTTACCCAAAACGTCCGCGCGCTGGTTCGGCTTGCCAACGTGACCCATGCCATTTTTGAGAACAACGAGATCGAAAACACCGTTGCTCCCAATGCTTATACCGATTGCCTCAAGGTATCCGACGATACCCTCTGACCATAAAATCGCATGCTCCCCTCAACGGCAGAGCATGCGATTTTTATTTTGATCCAACAGCGTCTCAAGGTGATCGGCGATCCGTTCCGAGGCGTAGCCGTCCCCGTAGAAAGGATTCTTTCGCGACATGGCGGCGTGCAGTGCGGGGATCTCTAAAAGATTAGAGATCCCCCTATATACGGTTTCCTCGCACCTGCCGATCAATCGGGCATTCCCCCCCGCGATCCCCTCGGGGCGTTCGGTTTGATCCCGCAAAATAAGAACAGGCTTGCCGAGACTTGCCGCCTCCTCCTGAACCCCACCGCTGTCGGTCACGCAAAGGTACGCACGGAAAAGAAGGTTGTGAAAGGTGACGGTGTCCAAGGCATCCACCAATCGGATGCGCTCACATCCTGCCAGCTCTTCCCTTGCTGCCGCCTGCACTGCAGGAGACGGGTGAACGGGACAAAGGATCCTTATGTTCTCATGCTCCCCTGCCACTCGGCGAATTCCCCGAAAGATCGCACGCATGCTCTTGCCTTGATTTTCGCGACGGTGTGCGGTCAGAAGCATCAAGCGGTTCTCCCCTACCCAATTCAAATACGGATGTGAGAAATCCTCCCGAACAGTATAGCGTAGGGCATCGATCCCCGTATTTCCCGTCAAGACGATTCGGTTCTCTTCCACTCCCTCGCTCAATAGATTCTTTTTTGCTCCCTCCGTGGGGGCATAGTGAAAGCGGGCAAGCAGTCCGATTGCCCGACGGTTCCACTCCTCCGGAAAAGGGGCGGACAGGTCGTAGGTGCGCAATCCCGCTTCCACGTGACCGATGGGAATTTTTAAATAAAAAGCGGAAAGTGCCGTGCAAAAAGCAGTGGTGGTATCTCCGTGAACCAAAACCAAATCCGGTTGTTCCTCCGTCAGAACCGAACGCATCCCCGCCACGATTCCCTCGGTCAGATCAAAAAGATCCTGTCCGTCCCGCATCAGATCCAGATCGTAATCGGAAGTTATATCAAATATTCTCAATACATCGTCCAGCAATGCCCGATGCTGTCCCGTGACCGCCACCCGAATCTCAAACCGATCCCGTTCCCGAAGGGTTCGGATCAAGGGGCACATCTTGATCGCTTCGGGACGGGTTCCAAATACCGTCAATATCTTATTTC
>JAFVRI010000159.1 GCA_017504335.1 Clostridia bacterium | reverse complement strand
GTTCTGTTTGCAGATCCTTCGCGTGTTCAAGGAAAAATCCTTCAAAAACGTCGGCAGCGGTAATCTTGAATTAGAGACCGAAGCGGAAAAAGAGGCTGCAAAGGCGGCAGCGGAAGAAAATAAAGGCTTGCTCAGCGCACTCAAGGATGCTCTTGGAGATAAGGTCAAGGCAGTAAGAACCTCTTCTGTATTGAAAGAGCATCCCGTAGCGCTTTCTTCTGACGGCCCCGTTTCCATTGAAATGGAGAAGGTTCTTAAAAATATGCCCGGAAATGACGGTGTAACGAGTGAAAAGGTTCTTGAAATCAATGAAAATCATCCCGTGTTTGCTGCTTTGAAGCAAACGATGGCGGACGGCAACAGCGAAAAGCTCGCGCTGTACGCAGGCATTCTCTACGAACAGGCGCGTCTGATCGAAGGTCTTTCCGTAGAAGATCCGATCGCGTACGCAAAGGCAGTCTGCTCCTTGCTGAAATAATTTCTCAAGTCAATCAAAATCACCCCGATCTTTCAAGAGATCGGGGTGATTTTTTTGATTCCATGGGCAAGCAACCTTGCCGCTTTTAGCCGTGGAAAAGCTTTTTCGTCTGATATTGGGGCTCGCACGTCAGATTGACGCCGAGCTTTTTGAATACGTTTTCATCCACGCGGGAAAGAAGTACGGTGGAATGCGCCTCCGCGCCGCGAAGCTTGGGGATCTGCTCCAAAGCTTTCGCTGCGTTTTCATCCGTAACGGAGGCGACGGCAAGAGCAAGGAGAATTTCATCCATGTGCGTTTGCGCCGAGAATCTTCATTCTCGCCACATTAGGAGCCTGCTTCTTAATATCAACCGTGCCCATATAAATATCGCATTCCAAACCAAAATATGCGGCAGCAGTTGCCAGAGCAACACCATGCTGGCCTGCTCCTGTTTCAGCAATAACCTTCTTCTTGCCCATATACTTTGCAAGAAGAGCCTCACCCATGCAATGGTTCAGCTTGTGCGCACCCGAATGGTTCAGGTCTTCACGCTTGGCATAAAGCTGTACCTTTCCTCCCAAGGAATCGGACAGACGCTCCAGATGGGTTACGGGTGTAGGACGTCCCTGAAATTCCTTACGTATTCTGCGAAGCTCCGCGATGAACTTTCTGGACTGACAAATCGAAAAATAAGCCTCGGTGATCTCTGCCATTGCCGCTTTCAGCTTGTCGTCAATATAAACACCGCCGTACTTTCCAAAGTAGCCGTTCTTATCGGGGTAATTGTTGTAATACGTATCAAAATCAATTCCGTTGTAAATCATTTTATTTCTCCTGTATGTAAATATTTTCTTAGATTCAAAGGTCTTTCACGCACTCACGCCATCGTGCCGGCAGAATAAACATACGGTTTCCTCCTAAAACAAAAAAACTGCCCCCAACACTCAGGGACAGGAAAAACCTGCGGTACCACCTTGATTGATGCAATGCATCCGCTTTGCGTTGCCATATAGCAACTCCGAAGGATAACGGCCTCGGCTCCCGTCGGTCTCTACTAAAGGATCCTTTCATTCCTGTTCGTCCGCCCTCATAAGTCCATTCACTGAAATTACGATATTGCCATTCCACCCCCGGCAACTCTCTGTCATCGATCCGATCAGTTACTCTTCTTAATCACAGGTTTACTCGTATATTATACTCCCAGCCGCTTTTTTTGTCAATGCAAAATGCCGTATTTTTTGAAATACGGCATTTTGCACAAGTATAATTCAAAAAAACTGTTCAGAAGAAACAGATATTTATGCCATACACTTAACAAGAACTGCCTTCTGTGCATGGAGACGGTTCTCTGCCTCGTCAAAGATCTCATCGGCGTGCGCCTCAAACACTTCTGCCGTGATCTCCTCACCACGGTGCGCGGGCAGACAGTGCATCACCATAGCGTCGCTCTTGGCAACCGCCATGACACCGTCATTGATCTGATATCCCGCAAAGATCTTCTTTCTTGCTTCTGCCTCTGCTTCCTGACCCATGGATGCCCATACGTCGGTGCAAAGAACGTCTGCGTCCTTAGCCGCCTCAAGCACGTTGTCGGTGCAGGTGAAACGACCGGTCTCGGCAGCCCACTTCATGATCTCGGCATCGGGCTCATAGCCCTTGGGACAAGCAACGGAAACCGTCATGCCCATCTTAATACCGCCAACGATCAGGGAGTTGGTCATGTTATTACCGTCTCCGATATAGCACATTTTGTTACCCGCAATGGTTCCCTTATGCTCTCGGATGGTCATCAAGTCGGCAAGAACCTGACAGGGGTGGCAAAAATCGGTCAAGCCGTTGATGACGGGAATGGATCCGCATTCTGCCAGTTTTTCCACTTCTTCCTGCGCAAAGGTACGGATCATAATACCGTCCAAATAGCGGGACAGAACGCGTGCCGTATCCTCTACAGGCTCACCGCGTCCGATCTGCAGATCGCGGGAACTGAGGAACAGCGCCGATCCACCCAGATCATACATACCGACCTCAAAGGATACACGGGTTCTGGTAGAGGATTTCTCAAAGATCATACCCAGCGTTTTCCCCGCCAGAATATGGTGCTTGATTCCGTTTTTCTTTTCATATTTCAGCTGATCCGCCAAATTCAGAGTTTCGGTAATCTCCTTCTCGGACCAGTCCATCAGTTTCAATAGGTGCTTCATTCTGCGCAAACCTCCTTCAAAATATTGATTGCGTATCTCAAATCATCCATAGGAATATTCAAAGCGGGCAAAAGACGAACCTTATTCTTCGCTTTGATCACAAGAACGCCTCGCTCACGGCAACGGTCAATGACCTCTCCTGCAGGCTTTTCACATTCGATACCGATCATCAGACCGAGTCCCGAAACACCGACCACGCCCTTTGCATTCGACAGCTCGGAGAAAATGTAATCGCTTCTTTCCTTGACGCCTTCGAGCATGGCTTCGTCTAAACGTGCAAGGATACTCAATGCACCTGCGCACGCCACGGGATTTCCGCCAAAGGTGGAACCGTGCATGCCCGCACCGAGGACATCCTCCACTTTTTCGCCAAGCATAGTAGCGCCAATCGGCAAGCCACCGCCCAGTCCCTTTGCGGTAGACACCACATCGGGAGTAATTCCAAAGTTCATATATCCGTAAAGCTTACCGGTACGTCCGTTTCCGGTCTGTACCTCGTCCGCAATCAGCAGCAGATCATTTTCATGGGCAAACGCTTCCAGCTCGGTAAGGAATTCCTGCGTCAAGGGTCTGACGCCTCCCTCACCCTGAACCACTTCAAACATGACCGCACAACAAGGATTCTCGTTTGCCAAACGGCGAACGTCCTCCATATTGTTGGCTTCCGCATGAACAAAACCATCGGTCAGAGGCAAGAAATCCTTATGGAATACATCCTGTCCCGTTGCAGCCAAAGTGGTAAGTGTTCTGCCGTGAAAGCTATCCTTCTGGGTAATGATGGTTGTATACTGACTTCCCTTTTTCAGTTCTCCGTATTTGCGGGCTACCTTGATGGCGCACTCATTGGCTTCCGCGCCGGAGTTAGAAAAGAATACCTTTTTCATTCCGGTTTTTTTGCACATCATTTCCGCCAATTTCGCGCAGGGCTCGCTGTAATAGAGATTGGAGGTATGCTGAATTTTTCCAAGCTGAGCCGTTATAGCCTCCATCCATTCCTCATCGGCAATACCGAATCCGTTGACCGCGATCCCGGTTCCAAGATCTACGTATTCTTTTCCTTCCGAATCCTTGACACGAGAGCCTTTGCCCTCAACCAAGCAAATTGGAAAGCGCGCATATGTGGGAACGATATATTCCCGATCCAATTCAATTATGCTCATAATAATTCCCCGATACAAACATGGTTCCGATTCCTTCATCCGTCAAGGTTTCGATCAAAAGCGCATGAGGAATACGGCCGTCAATGATAAATACCTTTCCTACGCCACGGCGGATTGCTTCGATACAGCAGTTCACCTTTGGGATCATGCCGCCGCTGATCACACCCTCACGAATCAGTCTGGGCGCATCGCTGACATGAATCTTGGAGATCAAGGTCGAAGGATCATCCTTATCACGCAAAATACCGTCAATATCCGTCATGGAGATCAGGCTCTCACATTGAAGCTCCCCCGCAATTCTTGCTGCTGCAGTATCCGCATTGATGTTGTAGGAATTGCCCTCACAATCGTAGCCAACCGTGGAAACCACGGGAATATATCCCTTTTCCAACACATCCAGAATCGGCTGCACGTTCACCTTGGTGATTTCTCCTACAAAGCCAAGACGCTCGTCTTTTTTCTCCGCCTTGATCATATGACCGTCAATGCCGCAAAGACCGATGGCCTTGCCGCCCTTGTTTTCAAGAAGGTTGACCAGGTTCTTGTTGATCTTTCCCGCAAGAACCATCTGCACAATATCCATACCCTCCTGGTCGGTCACGCGAAGTCCGTTGACAAACTCGCTCTTCTTGCCGATCTTACCCAACATTTCCGTGATCTCGGGGCCGCCTCCGTGAACCAGAACTACCTTGATTCCGATCAAAGAAAGGAGGACGATATCACCCATAACGGCTTCCTTCAGATCATCGTTGATCATAGCGTTTCCACCGTATTTTACCACGATGATTTTGTTATAGTATTTTTTGATATAAGGCAGCGCTTCGACCAAGATCTGCGCGCGCTGTGCGTTGTTCATTTCCATATACTCGCTCCCAAATTATGTACGGTAATCGCCGTTGATCTTCACGTAGTCATAGGTCAGGTCACAGCCCCATGCCACAGCATTTCCTTCTCCGCTGTTTAAGCCTACAAGGATCTGAATTTCACTCTCCATCAGAATTTCCTTGGCGAGATCCTCGGAAAAGTCAACGCCTGCTCCGTTTTTGCATACAAGGATCTCACCCTTTGCGGAACGGAACGAAACATCCACTTTCATAACATCCACATCTGCTCCGCTGTATCCGATAGCACAAAGCACACGTCCCCAGTTGGCATCCGCACCGAACATTGCCGCCTTAAAGAGAGACGAGCAGATCACGGACTTTGCCACGACACGGGCGCACATTTCGTCCTTGGCACCCTCTACCACGCATTCTAAGAGCTTGGTCGCCCCCTCGCCATCTGCGGCGATCATACGGCAGAGGTAGGAAGTTACCTTGTGAAGCGCCTCGCAGAACACATCAAAGGATGCCCCCTCGGATGTAATC
>JAFVRI010000158.1 GCA_017504335.1 Clostridia bacterium | reverse complement strand
TCTGAAATAAGCAAATCAAAGTCATCTCTTATCAGTTGGTCTAATGTAAAATTATAAAGATCTGATATTCTTAAAAGCAATTGTACATCAGGAATTGAAGTTCCGTTTTCCCATTTTGATACAGCCTGCCTGCTAACGCCAAGCTCCTCGGCAAAGTTTTCTTGAGTGAGATTGTTCATTCTTCTGATCATAATTATTTTTTCACTGAGTAACATAATTGTTTCCTCCTTTTATTCAACCATACTATATTGTACAATAATTACATCCTTTGTTCAAGCAAGCTTTATTTACATTACGCTACTCTTCGTTGCACTGCATAAATTTTCACTGAATTCTTATTTATTGTTCTGTTTTTTCTCGGTTTCGCATTTGTATAAAAACGCTTTGGCAGAGTTCATACCCTTACTATTTCGGATTAAGATATTTATAATACCATTTTATCGATTAGATACCTAACCAACATAATTATTGCATAAAATTTCCAAAAAGCAAATAGGACGGTTTGAGTTTTCCCCAAATCGCCCTATTTTGTTAGGAAACCTTACATATTGACCTCTGCAGGTCTGCTCGCCATTTTGGGCGATAGTACGCTACGCTAAAAAGATAATTCATACTCTTTTCGGTCGGTAGGTAAAAACTGTCTTTCAGAGTACACCCCTATATAGCATTCCTGTTTTTCTTACCGATCTTCGGTGACAAAAACCGACTCATATGCATATTCTCCGTCTGTAATCAACAGTTTCGGAGAAAACGCTTGATCCGTGTAACAAACGCAGTGATCTTCACACCAAACGGTGGCGATTTCGCGGCCGTTCAACGCGAGCATTTCCACAACATCCACCTCTTCGGCGGTATACAGGGGCATGAGATCCAACACTGTTTCGGCGCAACCCAGCGTTTTTGAATAGCCGATCATCCCATTCGTGGCCGTTTGATAGAGGCCATTTGCAGGATTGAACATTGGCGGGATTGTCAGTCTCTCCGAGGCATAATAGAAGAAGGATTCCTGTTCACTCATCGGATAATTTCGCAAATAGACGAGACTTCCACCGTTTTGGTAACTGAGAGTGGCAATTGCCGAGACCACCTGATCTCTGCGATCAAAAAGTGTATACGCATACACATGCTTTTGATCCAAAGTTCGAGTATATCCGTCATAACTGGAAATTGCGCCGTAGGAATAGCCGTTTTCGAGCATGGTTTCTGCCAGGAAATCAACAACAAAGGCGTTTTTGATCCGGAAGAAGTCAAGAAAACGATCAAAACCATTTTCCTCGGCAAATTCCGCATACTCCTCGGAAACCAAAAGCCTCACGCGATTTTCGCCCAACAGCTCCAATTGTACGGATGCGGGATCGTTGGCAAATGCGGCAAGCTCCGCAAAATATGCAGCAAGCTCTGTATTGACGTACGGATCGTCATTTTCGGCAATGGCCGCCTGTCCGTATCCGAAAAAGCGAAGCGCGTACTCCTCATAAAGAGGGCCAAAATACAGATACCGACTTCCCTTTTGCTCGAGCAATTCAAACGCGCGGTAAAGAATCTCGTCTACCACAAGCGTTTCGCCTGCATGCGTATTGATCGAATACAGATTGTTGACGTCCGCAAATGCCTCTTCGGCATGAAACATGCGATAGGCCTTCACTGCAGCCTCTGAATAGAGTGCCGTGATTCGGTCATACTGTGTTTTTGCGGAAACCTCGGAATCGGCAACGTAATAGTTGAAGATGAAGTCATCTCCACAGTGATCCTCCGCGCTTTGAACCTGAATCGAATACCATCCGTCCTCGGTATGTAACGAGGAGAAGATCGCAAAGCCAAACGCCCCAAGGGCTATCACCGCAAAAACGATCAGCAAAACGATCCGTACTTTTTTGTTTTTCTCGGAAAGCTCGATCCGCTGAACCGGTTTCAGCCCTCTGGGCAGATTGTCTTTTGACGAATTTCTCATGAGAACTCCAAACTTAAATCAATGCCGACACCAACAGGATGCCAAACAGAAGCAGGATCGAACCAATCAAACCCAGTCCAATCAAAGCGCCCTTTTTGCAAGCCTTGTAGTTACGGATATGCTTGAATTTTTTGAAGATCAGTCCCGCAATCAAGCCAATGGGAGGCAGTAAAAAGGATGCCAGCGCATACAGCTTGCTACCCGTATCGTGAATCGGAGTATCCAGAATCGGCTCGTCGGACATATTTTCATCCTCTACAGTGGCCGTGGAAGCCTCTGCCTCCGAACGGAAGGTAACCGACTTCATAGGAACACCCTTTTCGCGAATTGCGCGATATTCCTCAATTTCCTTCTTGTTGCCGTATACATAGTGATTGTTTCCAATGCAGGTCAGCTCGGGCTTGTCCTCACTGTAATCGTGCACGGAGGGATCGTACGTAAACAGTACCTTGCTCTTTTCCAGCTTCGGATCGGGGATCGGGATTGCCGAGATCAAGGAACGGGTGTAGGGATGAAGCGGGTAATTGAAGAGCTCCTCCGCCTCTGCGATCTCCACGATATCGCCCTTATAAATAACACCGATACGGTCGGAAATAAAGCGAACGATGGAAAGGTCATGCGCAATGAAAAGATAGGTAATATTACGTTCCTGCTGGAACTTCTTGAGCAGGTTAAGCACCTGCGCACGAATCGATACGTCCAATGCGGAAATCGGCTCGTCGGCAATTACCAGCTCCGGTTGCATAACCATGGCTCTCGCCAAACCGATTCTCTGTCTCTGTCCGCCCGAAAACTCGTGCGGATAACGGGTGAGATGCTCGGGAAGCAGACCAACCGCCTCGATCATCTCCTCTACCTTTTGCACACGGTCCGCCTCATTTTCAAAGAGGTGGAAGTTGTAAAGGCCCTCGGAAATAATATAATCAACGGTGGCACGCTCGTTCAGCGATGCGGCGGGATCCTGGAATACCATCTGAATATTACGGATCACCTCGCGGTCGATCGTACGGGAGGTCTTTCCCGAAATATGAACGCCCTTGTACTGGATCTCACCTGCGGCGCAGGGATTGACACGAATGACGGCTCGACCGATGGTGGTCTTGCCCGAGCCCGATTCGCCTACGAGCGAAAAGGTTTCGCCTTTGTAGATATCAAAGCTCGCATTCTTAACGGCCTTTACCGCTTTGTCTCCCTTACCAAAGGAAATATCCACGTTTTTCAGAGAAAGAAGAATCTCTCTTCCGTTCTCGTCGATCGGTCCCTTTTCGGGAAGATGCGCGGGAGACTTCCCTCCCTCGCCCTGACCGGCACGCTTTGAGAAAAAGCCTGCTTTTTTCTCGGTATTTACATTTTTTTGTTTCGACACAAGCTTTTCCTCCTTATACGTTATAAACCTTCATGAGTTTTTCATGAATATTCTGAATGATCTCAGGCTTTTCCATCTTCGGAGCTCTCGGATCCAAAAGCCAGGTCTTTGCATAGTGCGTATCGCTGACACGGAACATCGGGGGTTCCTTCAAGGTATCCACTTTGAGGCAATAGGGATTTCTGGGCGCAAACGCATCTCCCACGATTTTGTTGTAAAGAGAAGGCGGCGTGCCCGAGATCGAATAGAGCTTGGTGTTTCTCTGCGCCAGCTGAGGCAGCGACGAGAGAAGCGCCCAGGTGTAGGGATGGCGGGAATCGTAGAAAACGTCCTCTACCGTTCCAAGCTCTACCACCTGCCCTGCGTAAAGCACGGCAACACGGTCCGCAATGTTGGCAACCACACCAAGGTCATGCGTAATAAACACGATCGTGTAGTTGAATTCCTTTTGCAGATCCTTCAAAAGCTTGAGGATCTGTGCCTGGATCGTTACGTCGAGCGCCGTAGTGGGCTCGTCACAGATCAGAATCTTGGGCTGGCAGCACAAAGCGATCGCGATAACGATTCTCTGTCTCATACCGCCCGAATACTGGAAGGGATAGTCGTCAAAACGCTTTTCCGCGTTCGGGATTCCTACCTTTTTCATCAGAACCAACGCGCGGCGTCTCGCCTCAACCTCCGAGCAATCCTGATGCTTGAGAATGATCGAAGTGATCTGCTTACCGATGGTTACAATGGGGTTGAGCGAGGTCATGGGGTCCTGGAACACGGTTGCGATGCGCGTACCGCGGATCTTGGACCAGTCCTTTGCATACTTGATCTTGGAAAGATTGAGCTTGCACTGTCCGTGCAGCTCGGTCTCAGTCTCGTCCAGATACTCTACGCGGAACACCACGTTATCAAATACCGCGTTTCTCTCCTGCTCATTGTCAAGATCAACGCCCATCTTCATGGCTTTTTTCAAAGCCTTAAGGAGTCCGTTGAAATAAGTCAAGCGCTTTTTGAAGCTGTATCTTCCAACCGAAAGATAAACTTCCTTTGCCAAAACAGCGTTGCGCTCCTTTACAGAGGCAGGCACTTCCCCTGCAATCTGTTTTTCATACTCTGCCTTCAGGGCAGCCATTTTTTCCTGATACTGCTTTTGATATGCCGTATCCGAGGACATCGATTTCTTTGCCGCGGCAATCGCTGCCGTCTTCTCTTCGTTGAGCGCCTTGATCTGCGCTTCCAGCTGCTCGATTTCTGCCGTAATCGCCTTGTATTTTTCTTTCTCATGCGAACGGTCAACGGTTTGTCTTTGGTTGGACTTTTCGGTCTTTTTAAAGATCAACTCATCCAACTGAGCCTTCATGCGCTTTTCCTCATCCTCCGTCAAGGACGCGCGGTGGCGACGTTCTGCCTCCAGGTCTAAAATTTGGCGATAAACCGATGCGCCAAGCTCCAGCTTGGAGTAGGCATTCAGCTTCTTGATTCCGTTCAGGATCATGCGCTTTGCCTGTGCGGTCAATGCCACGCGTGTATCGGAAAGCTCCGCATCGTTAAACATCAGGTCTCCCTGGCTGATATAACCGTTGGAATCCAACATACCCGCAAAGGTTTTGGTCAACACCGATTTACCCGAACCCGATTCACCAACGATAGCAACGGACTCGTTTTCATAGAGATCCAAGGATACACCACGGATCGCCGTCAGGGTTCTGCCGCGCACGCTGAATTTTACATGCAAGTCCCGAATGGACAGCAATACTTTCTTATCTTCCATCTCTGCCGCCTCCCTTTACATGTGGGTTCTGGGGTCGGAGGCATCACCAAGATTTTGTCCAACTACGTACAGAACAACGGTGATGATGGATGCAATCGCAACGGGGCACCAGAACTCAAACTCCCAACCGGGGGTAACCATGGCATTTTGCGCCGCTTCGATCAGCTTACCCAAGGACATATCCTTGAGACCCATTCCAATGTAGGAAAGGAACACCTCATAGGAAATGTAAGAAGGAATTTCGGTTGCCGCCAACGTTACGATGACGGAGGTCATGAAAGGAAGAATGTTCTTGGTTGCAATGCGAAGAATGGGAGTCCCCAGGCAACGGGAAGCCAGATTGTACTCGCGGTCACGGATGATGATCACCTGCGTACGGATAAAGTAGGCAATTCCCAACCATCCGGTAACGGTCAAGGCAAATACCATCGTCCAAAAGCTTGCCGACATGATCAGCACGATCACGGAGATCAGCAAAATGTAAGGAATGTTCGCAATGATGTTGTAGACCTCGGTCATGAAAATATCAACCTTTTTGGAAAAGCCCCAAATCGCTCCGATTACAACGCCAACAAACATGTTGATCAGTGCACAGATCAAGGCCAGCGAGATCGAAATGCTCGAGCCGTACCAGATTGCATCAAAGGTAGACTGTCCCTTATCGCCGGAGCCAAAGATCCAACTTAAGCTAAAGCCGAATTTATCAATGGCCGCGCCGGGCTTGAGATGCTTGGAGGAGCCGTCCATCAAATTGATATACGGGGTCACCTCGGGATCGTACGCGATCACCAGCGGATACACGTACGTAAAGAGGATCACAACTGCCAGAATTGACAGCACGATAATGTTGATCTTCTTCTTGAAGAATACACGGAACACCGATCTCCAGTAGGAATAACGCGGAGCGGTGATCTTCTCGGAGGAAAGGCTATCGTGGTTCACTTGCGAGAAGAGCTCTTCTTCGGACATATTAAATTCATCTAAATTGACCAATTGCTCTTTCATGTCTCACCTCTCCTTTGATACGAACGAAATTCTCGGATCCATCAACGACATCAGAATATCGCCAAGAATGATCGATACAACCGACAGCAACGCGTAGAACAGTGCCACACCAACGATCACGCCGTTAT
>JAFVRI010000157.1 GCA_017504335.1 Clostridia bacterium | reverse complement strand
GGGGGCGACGTCCTCGACGCCCCGTTACAAATAGAAAAGAAATCCGTCGGGACGCCCGAGGGTCCGACGGATTTCTACCTTAGAGAAAAAAGAATCACTTACATCCTATATAAGGACGAGAAGTCTATGTTCCCCCAACCCATATTTTGTAATAAAAGTTTTGCGGAGCTTTTTCAAAAGCGACCCGCGTCCCCCCGCGTCCTTTGTAGCCCTTGACAAACGGGGAAGAAGATGGTATAATAAAGAGTAATGCAAAACAGAGCGCAAGGGCGCGGAAAAATTCAAGAAAACGGATGGTGACGGCTATGATGACACAAGCAAAATGGATTTACACGGATGCGCTTCGTGAGAGCGCGTGTCCGATCTTTCGCAAGACCTTTACGGTAGAGGGAAAGGTCAAGGCGGCAAAGGTAACGGCGACTGCCTACGGTATGTATAATTTATACGTAAACGGCAATCGGGTTGGCGAAGCGTTGTTCGCTCCCGGCTTTACCAGCTACCCCAACCGCTTGATGGCGCACACCTATGACATTGCGTCCTATTTGACTGAGGGCGAGAATCAAATCGACCTGCTCTGTGCCAACGGATGGGCGGTCGGATTTTTGGGCAGAGGCAATACCAATCACTTTTTCTCCGACCGAATCAGCCTGCGTGCCGAGGCGGTGATCGATGCGGGTACGACCAAGACCGTATTGGGCACCGATGAGTCATGGCAGGTATTCACGGGTGAGCGAGTGGAGGCTGAGCTGTATCACGGGGAGACCGTGGACAAGACCCGTGAGGAGACCTTCGTGGGCATGGCGAAGCTTGACAAGAAGGACGTGCGTGTGGTTCCCGCCGAGGGCGTTCCCGTACGTGAGCAGGAGAGACTGGCACCCTTCAAGCTGATCATCACGCCCAAGGGCGAGAAGGTTATCGACTTCGGACAGAACCTTGCGGGCTACGTAGAGGTTCGTGTGAAGGGCAAGAGGGGCGACCGTATCGTGATCTCCCATGCCGAGGTGCTGGACAGCGACGGCAATTTCTATACCAGAAACTTAGAGCTGGCAAGAAGCCAAAATACTTATATTCTCAGCGGTGAGATGGACGTGTTCAAGCCCCAGTTCTCCTATCAGGGCTACCGCTACATCCGTTTGGATGAGTGGCCCTTTGACGAGGTGGATCTTTCCTGCTTTACCTCGGTGGCGGTGTATTCCGAGATGAAGCGGACGGGCTATTTCCTCTGCGGAAACGACAAGATCAACCGTCTGTATCAGAACACCATCTGGGGTCAGAGAAGCAACTTTGTGGACATTCCCACCGACTGTCCTCAGCGTGACGAGCGACTTGGCTGGACGGGTGACATTCAGGTATTCCTGCACACCGCCGCCATCAACTATGACGTAGAGAAATTCATGCGCAAGTGGTTCACCGACCTGATGCTGGAGCAGAGAGCCGACGGAGCGGTCAGCTCGGTGGTTCCCGGTGTATCCAACCGCGGAGAGAGAACCTCCACCGCATGGGGTGATGCTGCCATCGTTTGTCCTTGGGAGCTGTACCTTGCTTATGATTGCAAGGATGAGCTGGAGCGTTGCTATCCCATGATGCGGAAGTGGATCGAGTTTATGCACGGCTTCGGTGAAGAGGAATTTTTGTGGCTGGGCGGAGACCATTACGGCGACTGGCTGGCATCCGATGCCATTCTTTGCCCCGAGGTTCGTGAGGGCGCGACCCAGACCGACCTGATCGCTTCTGCCTTCTTTGCCTATTCCACCTCGCTGATGGTTCGCATTTCCCGTGCCCTCGGCAAGGATTCCTCCTATTATGAGGAGCTGTTTCAAAACATCAAGGCAGCCTTCCGCCGTATCTTTATGAAGGACGGCATGCCTGTGCTTTATCCCAAATATGACGCGCTTTCCACCACCCGTCCCGTAAAGGCAATGACCCAGACCGCACTGGTGCTGATTCTCAAGTTCGGTCTTTACGAGGGAGAAGAGGAAAGAGTGGCACTTGTGAAGCGTTTGTGCGATATGATCGATGAGAACGGCGGACGGATGTCCACGGGCTTTGTTGGCACACCCTACATTCTTTCGGTGCTGACCGAGCAGGGTGAGACCAAGCGAGCCTACGACCTCTTCTTGCAGGAGCAGAGTCCCTCCTGGCTCTTCTCGGTCAACCGCGGCGCGACCACCATTTGGGAGCATTGGGACGGCATCAAGGAGGACGGCTCCTTCTGGGATCACTGCAAGAACTCCTTCAACCACTATGCCTACGGCTCGGTATTCGAGTGGGTATTCGGCATGTCGCTGGGTATTCAGATCAAGGACGACGGAGCGGGATATTCCAAGATCTCCGTCAAGCCTCATCCCGACCGCAGACTGGGCTTTGCGGAGGGTCGCATTGAGACCCGTCGCGGTACGCTCTCCATGAAGTGGAGCTATCAGCCTGAGGGTATTCGCTACGATCTGACCGTTCCCATGGGATGTGAGGCAGAGGTAACGCTGCCCGACGGACGGAACATGACCCTTCAGGGTGGCGGCTACACCTTCATGACGGAGGCGAACTGAGATGATCCTCTCAACCGAGATCCATTCCGTACGGAAAAAGGTAGGAGACCGTCGGGCGCTGGCGCTTCTCCGTGAGGCGGGCTTTGAGGGCATCGACTATTCCTTCTACTGGCTTCCTGAGGATCATCCCATGAAGGGAGAGGGCTATCTTGCCTACGCCAAGGAATTGCGGGAGTATATGAACGGCCTTGGGCTGGTTTGCCGTCAGGCGCACGCTCCCTTTGACATGAAATTCGGAGATGCGTTTGATGCGTCAAATGCCCATTACTTGAGTGTGGTTCGTGCCATGGAGGCGGCTGCCGCTCTTGGCGCGGAACGGATCGTGGTCCATGCTGTGAAGATCCCACAGGAGCACGGTGCCATCAATCTCTTGGATTACAACACCGAATTTTACCGCAGCCTTTTGCCTTATTGCCAACGCTTTGGCATCAAGGTCGCTGTGGAGAATCTCTTTACAAGCGATAAAAAATGCGGCTGCTACCGTGAGGTTCTCGGAAAGCCCGAGGAGCTTTCTGAGCTGATCCGCAGACTGGCATCTCCCCATTTCTGCGCTTGCGTGGATCTAGGTCACGCCGCTCTTGGCGGCATTGAGCCCGAGATCTTCTTGCGCCGTATGGATCCCTCGCTTGTGGAATGTCTGCATATTCAGGACTTGGATTACGTGAAGGATCGCCACGTGCTCCCCTTCGGCGGTACGCTGAATTGGAATGGCATTCTCTCCGCACTCAAAGATATGAACTATCGCGGCGACGTGAATTTCGAGATCTACGGATTCCTCGATCCCATCCCCGTGGAGCTTCTCCCCGCCGCTCTCCGCTACGCGGCAAGCGTAGGTGAATATTTGCGGGAGAGGTTTTGAAAAGTTAGTTAGGACTAAATTTTTGTCGCTTTTGAAAAAGCTCCGCAAAACTTTTATTACAAAATATGGCTTAGGGGAACATAGATTTCTCGTCCTTATGTGGGATGTAAGTGATTCTTTTTTCTCTAAGGTAGAAATCCGTCGGACCCTCGGGCGTCCCGACGGATTTCTTTTCTATTTGTAACGGGGCGTCGAGGACGTCGCCCCCTACAAATGATAGAGGAAAG
>JAFVRI010000156.1 GCA_017504335.1 Clostridia bacterium | reverse complement strand
TCGGTGACGTCCCCGGGGATTACCGGATTTTTGAGCATAACAATTTGAACATGGTGGTCGAAATGAAAGCCGCCCTTGAAAAACATGTACGCAGATTTTTCATCAGCCACATGGCAAGAACCCTGCACACCTCGCATGGGGAGCTTAGGGAGCGAATGAGGCGCCACGGTATTGAGGTGGCATATGACGGATACGAAATTGAGATATAAAACGGAGATAAAAAATGCTAAACAATCTGACACGAAAAAAAGACATTCGCACGTTTTCTGTTTCTCTCGAGAATCCGAGCGGTAAAAGGGCAATGTATATACAATTGTATTTTAGTTATTAAAGTTTTATAATAACTATAATTAGTTATATATTAACTTGCATAAGTGGCAAAAGAGAGAGAGGGTGGATCTTGTCGGGGGTTATACTGACATGTGATTTCTCAGCTGAGAGGGCGGATAGCCGTATTTCTTTTTGAAGGCTCTTGAAAAATACTTTTCATCGGTAAATCCGCAGGAAAGGGCGATCTCCTTGACGGAATGGGTATTTTCCTTCAATAACTCCAAGGCTCGGTTCATACGAAGTCCGATCAGATATTGCCCCGGTGATATGCCGAAATATCTTAAGAAGGCTCGTTGCAGCCCCGACGCGCTGATGAAGGATGCGGCGCATATGGCTTTCATATTCAGATTTGGATCGCAGAAATGCTCCTCCATATAGCGGACACACCCTGCAATCGAGCTATCATGGATAGACATCTTTTGATCGTTTGCTATTTTTTCGAGAATATCGTAAATCATGGATTTCGCTTGATTGACGGAATGATGCTTGCCCCAAGCGTCCATTAAACGGTGAAAGCGGACCTCAAGCTCCGACGGATTCGAAAGGGAGATGCTTTCTGCCTCGACATGATTGCAATATTCAAAATGAATGACGATGCTTTCTCCGACCGAATATTCTACCTTATAGGGAGTATCGACAGGAATAAACAGCACATCTCCTGCCTTTGAATACATGGATTTTCCCTCAATCTCAAAGGATCCCGTTCCGTTTACACGGTAGGAAAGTGCCGCATAGGGGCGCGCTTTTACCTGAAAAATCCCCTCCTTGTGAAAAAATCGGTCGATCATCAGAATACGAAAGGATAGATTGTCATTGCTGTAAATCATTGCGTCATCACCTCGCTTTTATTATAACAGATCATGACCAAAAAGTCCACCTTTTTGCACAAAAAAACAGTTTCCGGTTGTGTCTGCGGATGATATAATGAGAAAAAACCAAGGAGGTGTACGATGTTATTTCATCCTCAAACGCTTATCAAGATAGAAGGAAGCTTTGTCTTTTCGGGAGATATTTCCGCGATCGGGCATCCCTGTCTGAATCGAACGGTGATCCGAGATTTTTGGCAAGGCTTTTCTTATCAAAGCTCTCATTTGGTACTTTCTGAATGTGATACGCTTACGTTTTCCGTGGGAAACGCGGAGCCTCTTTCACTTGAGGATTGCGATTACAGCATTCATGTTACAGAAAGAGGAATTTCCGTTTGTGGCAGAAGCGAAGCGGATCTGATCCGCGGAGTTATGACCCTGCTCGATCGCTTTGTGGCGATTGACTGTGACGGAGGACTTGCTATTGAAATCAAGGGTTTTCAGCTTCGGGATAAGCCTACGATTCAAGTCCGTATGGTTCATTTTTGTATTTTTCCCGAGACCGAGCTTTGGGAGCTTCAACGGTTTGTCCGCTTTTGCGGTGCCTTAAAATACACCCATGTGGTACTGGAATTTTGGGGAATGCTGCAATATGACTGTCTGCGAGAGCTTTCGTGGTCACATGGCTTTTCCAAGGAGCAGATTCGTCCGATCATACGCGAGGCAAACGCGCTTGGGATGGAGATCATTCCCATGTTCAACCATTGGGGGCATGCCTCGGCAGGTCGCGTCATTCACGGCAAGCATGTAGTTCTTGATCAGAATCCTTCCTTGCAGACCTATTTCAGCGAGGACGGCTGGTGCTGGGATATTCGCAAGCCTAAGGTAAGGGCGCTGCTGCGGCAGATCCGAGAGGAGCTGATTGAGCTTTGCGGAGATGGCAAATATTTTCACATTGGATGTGATGAGGCATACAATTTTGAATTAACCAAGGAGAACATGGATCACGTCTGCGATTTTCTCAACGAGATCGCACAGGAGATGCGAGCGGTTAATCGAAGAGCGATCGTATGGGGCGATATGTTTTTGTACCGTCACCCTCATTACAACCCGAAAAACAAATACGCCTGTAACGCTCCCACTCCTGAGGTAGAGCAGTATATGCTCTCACGCTTGAGTCGGCATCTGGTGCTCGCGGATTGGCAATATGATCCCGTAGAAGCTCCCGTGGAAACTGCCGAGGTGTTTACGAAGGAGGGCTTTGACTGTCTGCTTTGCCCGTGGGATCGGGGAAGCGACCAGATGAATGCCGTACTCGGTACTGTAAAGGAGAAGCACTTGATGGGCTTTATGCATACCACCTGGCATACGCTATCGAAGGGCATGCCTTATGTGGCATTGGCTGCCGTGGGTGGATTTGAAGTCGTTGAGGGATGGGATCGCAGAACCTTGCGCACCTGCGCTGCGGCGCTCCTTCGTAAGGTTATGCCCATCGGAGGAGACTACGAGAAGTCCGGCTGGAGCAGGATCCAGATCCATAGCATCTGGTCGTAATTTTTTCTGTGTTGATTTCCCCCGCATCGGTGACGCGATTGGTTGCTGCAAAGCTAATCCGTCGGACATTCTCCCGTTCTGCGGCTTTTCCTGCAGTTGAAATTATGATTTTATCCAAAAAAGCGGTGAGTTTCGGCTCATCGCTTTTTTGGGGATAAAACCCCTCGGTCGGGGAAAAATACAGAATGGAAAATATTTTTTTGTATTGAAATGTGTCTGTGCGTATGATATAATATCAGCAAAATATACGTGGAGGGAAGTTTAATGAAACTTGCATTTTTTGATACTAAGCCCTATGACAAGCCATCCTTTGATAAGTATGGTTCGATGCATGGAATTGAGATAAAATACTATGAAACCAAGCTCAACGAGGATACGGTGGAGCTGGCATCGGGATATGATGCGGTTTGCGTATTTGTCAACGATACAGTCAATGTCGGTGTGATTGATCGCCTTTGTGAAATGGGCATTCGTATTGTGGCGCTTCGCTGCGCGGGATTCAATAATGTGGACATGAAGTATGCCTTCGGGCAGGTTCACGTCCTTCGTGTGCCGGCATATTCTCCCTATGCGGTGGCGGAGCATGCGATGGCAATGCTTCTGACCTCGATCCGCCGCATCCATAAGGCATATATCCGAACCAGAGACTTTAATTTCAGTCTTGCGGGAATGACGGGCTTTGACCTTCACGGAAAGACAGTGGGTGTGATCGGAACCGGTCGCATCGGGCGGGTGTTCATTGATATTTGCCGCGGCTTTGGCATGAATGTTCTGGCTTATGACAAATACCCCACAGCGGGACTGGACAACGGTGATACGGTTCGCTATGTTTCCCTTGAGGAGCTGTTCCGTGACAGTGACATCATCTCTCTGCATTGCCCTTTAACGGAGGAAACCTATCATGTGATCGATGAGAAGGCAATTGCCGCCTGCAAACGGGGTGTGGTGATCCTGAACACCTCCCGTGGCGCTCTTGTGGACGCGGAGGCGTTGCTTACGGGGATCAAATCCAGAAAGGTGGGAGCGGCATGCCTGGATGTGTACGAGGAGGAAGCCGACTTCTTCTTTGAGGATTTTTCGGGACATATTCTGGAGGATGATATCCTGGCTCGCCTGATCTCTATGCCCAATGTGATCGTGACATCTCACCAGGCATTTCTGACCGAGGATGCGTTGTCCAATATTGCTCAGACCACGGTAGAGAATCTTGTGGGCTTTGCTCGAAATGGGCAATGCGAAAACGAGGTTTGCTTCCGCGGAGGACAGGCAGAGGATTGCAAATGCGGAAAATGCTTCTGAAAGCGGGAAAACGAAAGGAACCTGTGAGTCCTTTCGTTTTCTTTTTTTTGCTTTTTGGAAGTTTTTTCCGAGAGCGGAGATAAAACCTGTTGACATTGTGCGTCTGAAATGATATAATTTTCTTAAGCAGTAAGCTGATTTTTTCAGTCATGCAAAAGATAAAGGAGAGTAAAAAATGGCAAAAAGTGTAAAGGATATTCTTGCTTTGATCAAGGAGCAGGGAATCAAGATGGTCGACTTTAAGATGGTGGATATCAACGGACAGTACCGTCATGTAACCATCCCCGCGGAGAATTTCTCGGAGGATACCATGAAGAGCGGTATCGGCTTTGACGCGTCCAACTACGGCTATGCGGTGGTAGAGAAGAGTGACATGGTGTTCATTCCCGATCCCGATACGGCTGTGATCGATCCCTTCTGTTCGATTCCTACCCTTTCCATGACGGGTAACGCCATGATCATTGACAACCCCGAGAACCGTCCGCTGCCCCAATACCCCAGAAATATCATCAAGGCAGCCGTCAAGGCAATGCAGGACAGCGGTGTGGCGGATACCATGTATATCCTTCCCGAGTTTGAGTTCTATCTCTTTGACAACGTAAACTGGAACGTGGCGCCCAACTGCGTCAGCGCATCTGTAGATGCTGTTCAGTCCTACTGGAACAGTGACAAGGACGGCAAGGGTGTGATCGTTCCCAAGCAGAAGAACTATCATATTGCTAAGCCCTTTGATATTTCCTATGAATGCCGTAGCGAAATGTGCATGCATATGAAGGATGCGGGTATTGAGATCAACTACCATCATCCCGAGGTTGCCGCATCGGGTCAGTTTGAGATCGAGCCTCAGCTGGGTGAGGTGGTTCACATGGCGGATGCGACCATGATGATCAAGTATATCATTCACAACACCGCGCTGAAGTACGACAAGACTGCCACCTTTATGCCCAAGCCCATTTACGGCGAGGCAGGAAGCGGTATGCATGTGCATATGCTTCTGATGAAGGACGGCAAGCCCGTATTCTCCGACGACAACGGATATGCGCATCTGTCCGAGACGGCGCACTACTTTATGGGCGGACTTCTGAAGCATATCGCTTCTCTCTGTGCCATCACCAATCCCTCTACCAACTCCTTTAAGCGTTTGGTGCCCGGCTTTGAGGCACCCGTCACGGTGGGCTATGCAACCTCCAACCGCTCCGCGGTCATTCGTATTCCCGCCTATGCGAAGAGCCCCGACAAGCGTCGCTTCGAGCTTCGCAACCCCGATGCAACCTGTAACCCCTATTTCTGCTATGCGGCAATTCTCATGGCGGGATTGGACGGCATCAAACATAAGATTGATCCCCATGCAGAGGGCTGGGGACCCTACGACTTCAACCTGTTCCACCTGCCCGAGGAGGAGAAGGCGAAGCTGAAGGGACTGCCCACGTCGCTTCCCGAAGCACTGGACGCGCTGGAGGCAGACAACGAGTATCTGACCGCAGACGGTGTATTCCCCAAGGAGCTGATCGCAAACTTCATCAAGAATAAGAGAGCAGAGTGCGCAGAAATGTCCAAGATCCCGCACCCCGCAGAATTTGATAAGTATTACAATCTGTAAGATTCAACAAGAAAAGAGCATTGGCATTTGCCAATGCTCTTTTTGATTGTTTCAAAACGCTTTCGATATACTCGGTTTATTGATCCGAGCGAGGTGTGGCGTTCTTTTTATCCGATCATAGCTTTTAATCTGGAAATTCCCAGACGAAGCTCATCGAGACAAGGCTTGCTTCCCTCGAATTCAATGGATACATAGCCGTCATAACCGGCTGCCTTAAGAATGGCGAGACATTGCGCAACGGGGATGTCTCCGTCACCGATGGCACAGCCCGCCAACAGGTTCTGCGCTCGGGTGGAGAAGGTTTTCAATCCTTCGGGAGCTTCCTTGCCAAAGGGGATCTTCACGAAATCCTTCACGTGTACGTGGATCGCATAAGGGGCAACACGGGAAACGGCAAGTGCCGAATCCTCGTCCGCGCAGGCAAAATTACCCATGTCCACCAAAAGGCCGTAATTTTCATGATCTACCGCATAGTAGAGTCGCTCGACACGATCGCTGTCCTGCGCGATTTTGCCGTGATTCTCGGAGCAGGTACGTACACCGAGGGTGGCGGCAAATTCGGTAATGGCACGGGCATTTTTAGCAATGGTGGGGAGCATACGGTCAAAGCCGACGGTACGGTCTCCGATGACTGCCTTGTAGCAAACGTCATGGCGCATGGTGGGCGCACCCAGCTCGGCGGCAACCTTTACCTGATCCATGACACGCTTGACCTCGGCAGCATCTGCTTCATCGGAGCCCTTGTAGAGATCTGCGCCGATGGTATAGGATACAATGGCGATTCCGCACCGTTTTGCCTCCTCGCGGAGAGCGCGGGCGAATTCCAGCTGCTCCTCAAGGGTAGCATCCTTTTTGTTGTTGGGACGGAGATCAGTAAATTCAATGCCCTCGAATCCGATTTCGGCGGCAAGGGCGATGGCTTCAAATTGAGTGATCTCACCGCTTGAGATCAATTGCTGAAAGGAATAAGAGCTGACAGACGGTTTCATGGCATCCTCCTCATTGAATGATTGCCCTCATTATAGCATATTTTTCTTAAAAAATCAATCAAGGTTCACACATTTTTTGACCGTTTTTTGGATGTTGTTTATCATAATGGAGAAAAAATACTTGACTTTTTTGTGATCTATGATATAATTTAAAAAGATATTTTATGGATCGGAGAATCTGTATGAGAGATTTGAATCTGAAAAAAATGATTATGATCGGCTTGCTGACTGCCACAACCGTTGTGACGTCCATGGGCTTGAGCGCATGCGGTCAAACGGAGGGGGAGCCGAAGGAAACGGAAACCGAATTTGAGACCGAGACCGAAATCGAGACGATAATAGAGACAGAGACCGAGATCGAAACCGAAATTGAGACCGAAATTGAAACAGAAACGGAAACAGAAACAGAGACAGAAACCGAAACAGAAACCGAAACAGAAACCGAAACAGAAACCGAGACAGAATCCGAGACAGAGACGGAAACGGAGACAGAGACCGAGACAGAAACCGAAACCGAGACAGAGACCGAAACAGAGACCGAGACGGAAACCGAAACCGAAAGCGAGTTTGAGAGTGAGTCCGAAACCGAGCATATCCCCACCGATGAGGAGCTGAAGGCACAGGCATTGGAGGCATTTCACTTTACCGTCAGTGGTGGAAAATATACCATTACGGGTGTCAAGGATTCCACCAAGGAGACCTATGAGATTCCCGATTTCGTTACGGTGATCGGAGATTCCGCATTTGAAAATTGCGAGAATCTTACCTCTCTCGTTTTGCCCGAGAGCATCGAGGAGATCGGAAGCAGCGCATTTGCCGGCTGCAAAAATCTGGAAAGTCTGAATATTCCCGAAGCGGTAAGCTTCCTCACCGCATACGTGTTTGAAGGATGCGAAAAGCTGATCGTTCGGGAGAATGGAGTAGATTACGTAGATCGTTGGGTCGTCGGATCGGATCTTACGGCGACTGAGATTGAGGTTCGTGAGGATACGGTCGGAATTGTACCTTCTGCCTTTGCGTATAACACCGCTCTGACACGGGTGGTTCTGCCGAAGAACGTGAAGTACCTGGGCGCGTATCTGTTTGAGGGATGTACCTCGATCGCGCATGCGGAGCTTCCCGCAGAGAGTGTTATTTATCTACACAGAGTGGCTCTCGAAAGCGTGGTCGTTACATCTGGGCAGGCTATTGAGCGCTTCGCCTTCTTCAATTCGCCCCTGCTGACCTCGGTTACGCTTCCCGATGGATTGCTGGATATCGGTGAAAGTGCCTTCTCAAGCTGCCCGAAGCTGGAACGAATCGTCATTCCCGATTCGGTGATGAAGATCGGCACGGAAGCTTTTTACGGTTGTAGCGGACTTGTGGAAGTGGTTCTTCCGAAGAATCTGGCTGAACTGAGATATAAAGCCTTTTCAGGATGCTCGTCCCTGACGACCATGAATCTTCCGGACAGTCTTGAGACCATCGGCTACTCCACCTTTGACGGTTGCTCCAAGCTGATCAAAACGGAAAACGGTGTAAGATACGTGGATACATGGGCTGTTTCCTGTACCAATGCGGCTACATCCGTAACCCTGCGTGACGGTACGGTGGGCATTATAGACTGCGCGTTTGTGGGCAAAAAACTGACTGATGTCAAATTCCCCGAGAGCATGCGTTTCATTGGAAACTTTGCGTTCTCCGATTGCGGTTCTTTGGTGACCGTGGAGTTGAACGAGGGGCTTAAGTCGATTGGCTACCAGAGCTTTATGAACTGCGCAAAGCTGGAGAATCTCACGATTCCCGAAAGTATTACCGCATTGGGAGAGGAGGCCTTTGTCGGCTGCACGTCTCTGATCCAGTACAAGCTTTGGGGTGTAGGCTACATCGGAAAATGGGTGATAGGCTGTCTGGGAACTCCCAGCGAGGTCACCCTGTTGGCGGGAACTGCCTATATTGATGACAGAGCCTTTGCGGGACAAACGGCGCTGGAGATCGTTCAGTTCTCCAAGGATATGAAGAGAATCGGACGGTTGGCATTTGGAAGCACGGACATTAAGACGGTGTACTTTGAAGGAACCGAGGAGGATTGGGCAGGGATCCTGATCGAAAGCGGAAATGACGACTTGACCGGAGCAACCATTTACTTCTTCCGAGAAACCAAGCCTGAGACCGAAGGAAACTTCTGGTATCTGGAAGAGGGAGTTCGTAAGGTTTGGTAAAAATTGAAAGATGAAAAGACCGCCTCGGTAAAACCGAGGCGGTTGCTTTCTTTTTGTTCTGAGCCATCTTCGAGGATTCTCGAACCCATGCGTTTGCCCAATGGAAGGGAAAAGGGGATTGCTTGGGAGTTTTGCATGCGCTATGTTCGATTCGCGCGATGCTCCTTCACGGGAATCCGTCTGCCGCAAGCGGCAACGGCGGAATCCTCCGAGCCTCCTGTGAGCGAGCTCCCCATCGGCTTTCGTCGGATTCTCGAACCCATGCGCATGCCTAAAGAAAGAGGAAGGAATATTGTTATCATGTTTTGCATGTGCTATGTTCAATTCACGCGATGCTTCTCCACGGGAATCCGTCTGCCGCAGGCGGCAACGGCGGAATCCTCCGAGCCTCCCGTGAGCGAGCTCCCATCGGCTTTCGTCGGATTCTCGAACCCATGCGTTTGCCCAATGGAATGGAAAAGCGAATTGTTTGAGAGTTTGGCAAACGCTTTTCCGATTCCGCACACGGAATCGAAAAAAAGAAAAAGGATACGCAATGCGTATCCTTTTTCTTTTTGGTGACCCGCAACAGAGTTTAAGCGAACATTCTCACATAAACTCTGCTCCACGTCGTCCATACTGATTTCTACGTCCTCGGTAGTACCGTCATTTATATCAAAGGTAAGCGTGATGTGGTCGTCATAGAGATAAACCGCCTTTACAAACG
>JAFVRI010000155.1 GCA_017504335.1 Clostridia bacterium | reverse complement strand
GCAAGGCTTCAGGTTCTCCGCGATTATTGGGGAGAGGATAAGGTTGAGCCCGAAACCGAAGAGGCTTACGCTCAGATGGAAGCTGATATCGCTAAGGTAAAGGAGCTTTTCCTTGAAGAGGTTACTACCGACTGGAACAACAACGCAGGCTCCTTGGAAAGCTATGAGGAGGAGTACTCCTTCACCGAGGACTGGCAGGTTTACTTCCTTATGGAGGGTATCATCTCCGTAAGAACGGAAAAGAACGCCAACGGCGCAACCGTTAAGATGAAGGACGCTAACGGCAAGTATCTCACCACTCTTGACGATAACCCCACCACCGAAATTGACGAGACCAGCCCCTTGGTTGAAACCATGGAAGAGGCTGTTTCCGAGGAAAATATCAACGCTTACCTCGCTTCTCACGCAGGCGCTACCGAGGCTGACGCTAAGGCAGAGCTTTACAAGCAGGCAGCAATCGAAGCAGTTTACAACAGCTACACCCGTACCGACGATTCTCTTTCTCAGATCGTTACCTACTGGGCAACCGCTACCAACGCTCTTCAGGAATTTGCTGATGAGGAAATGAGCAAGTACTTTGCAGGACTCGGCGATATGCCCGTTAAGTCCATTTCCGGTATCACCACCTATAAGACCAGCATGTTCAAGAACAAATCGCTCGGCGAAGAGCACGACGTTCTCAAGATCGTTATCATACCTACACGGTCACCGCCACGGACGATCTTGGAGGTATCGATTCCGAAGTAACGGAGAGAATCCACAGCCGCCTGACCGATGGCATGCTTGGGCAGCTTGGTTACGTATACACTGTCCATGCCATAGTTTGCGAGGGAAACCGCTACGTTTGCCTCACCGCCGCCAAAGGTTGCCTGCATTTGATCATTCTGGAAGAAACGGTAATAGCCGTTGGGAGCCAAACGAAGCATCAGCTCACCGAAGCATACAATTTTCATGATAATTACCTCTTTTGTACAGTTTTAAATTTTGGGGATCAGCCGTTTACCTTCGCCATAGCGCGAGCGGTTTTTTCGCGGATCTCGTCGGGAGTGCCCTTCATCATCCAGCTTCCGCCGCAGGCAATGATCTTGTCAAAGGCAAGGTACTCCAGAACATTGTCCTCGGAGATACCGCCCGTAGGCAGGAACTTCATTGCGGGGAAGGCAGCAGCCAGCGCCTTGATGGTGCCAAGACCGCCATAGTTGGAGCAGGGGAAGAATTTTACGATCTCAATGCCGTAGGAGATGGCAGTGATGATCTCGGTGGGAGTGACGCATCCGGGGAGATACAGAACCTTACGCATGCGGCAAACCTCAGCAACCTCGGCAGCAAATCCGGGGCCGACAATAAACTTCGCGCCGCAATCGATGGCACGGTTTGCCTGCTCGGCATTGATAACGGTACCCGCTCCGATGAGCATGTCGGGGAATTTCTCACAACCCAAACGAATGGCATCGGCAGCGCAAGAGGTGCGGAAGGTAATTTCGGCGATGGGCAAACCGCCGTCGCAAAGAGCGCGGAGGGTCGGCTCAGTGTCGGAAAGCTCCTTCAGAACCACAACGGGAACGATTTTACATGATTTTACACGATCCAGTAATTCCATAGTGTTTCCTTTCTGAAATACAAATTGATGACATAATTATAGCACAAATTGATATGCAAGAAAATTGCAATAATGACCGTTTTATATTGTAAATCTGAGCATTATTCCTCGATCATGGGAATCTTCATGATGCTCTTCAATTCCTCGCGATCCAGGAAGGGAGCCAGATCCTCCAGAGGAGGGCTGAAGAGGCTTCCGTCGGGGAGACGCTTGGTGGCACTCTTGGGCTCAAAGAACTGGGTCGCATCCACAAAGATCTCGGCAAGGAATGCGCCTTCTGTCTTAAAGGCTTCATCAAGGGTCTCTTCGATCTCGGCATTTTCGCGGCAAGCCTTATAGGGATAGCCGTATGCCCATGCCAGCTTTTCCAGAGCGGGGAAGGAAAGGTCTCCGCTTTCGGGACCGATTCCCACCTTGGTATGGTGACCGAAAATGTTGGTCTGAGTCTGACGGATGGAGTGATAGCCATCGTTGTTGATCACAAAGATCTTGATGGGGAGCTTGTTGGTAAGAATGGTCTGCAGCTCCTGCAGGTTCATCTGAATGCTTCCGTCGCCCGAAATGCAGACGATCTCCTGCTTGCCAAGCGCTACGCAAACGCCGACAGCGGCGGGCAGATCATAGCCCATAGAGGCAGCACCCGAGTTGATGATAAAGCGCTGACCTTCCTTGATCTCGTAGCCATGGCTTCCTACCACGCATGCGGTTCCGTTGCCGACCACCGTGGTATAGCCCTCAGGCAGACGGGAGGACAGTGCGCCAATGAAGGCGTAAGGATTGGTCAAGCCCTTGGCATCCTTGTGCTTCTGCTGAACCACGGGGTAGTTCTTTTTCCACTGACGGCAGGTCTCTTGCCAGCCGTTTTCGGGGTAGAGTAGCTCCTTGCCGAATCTCTCTTCCATTCTCTGTCCGAGTGCGGTCAGAAAATCAAGAGCATCCGCATGAATGGGAAGCTCTACGTGGAGCGTGGGCTTTTTCAGCTCCTCACCGTCTACATCGACCATCATAACAAAGGCTTCTCTTGCCCAGGTCTTCCAGCTGTATCCAACCTGACGGATGGACAGACGGTTGCCTACCGACAGGATCACGTCGGCATTCTGTACGGCAAAGTTGCCCGCACGGTCGCCCATGATACCGCCACGACCCACATAAAGGGGATCGGCATCCGCCATCATATCGATATTATCCCAGCCCGTGGCAACGGGAATGTTCATTTTGGGAACCAGCGCCTTGAATACGTCAAATGCCTTTGCCAGGCGGATACCGTTGCCCGCATAGAATACGGGACGCTCAGCGGCACGGATCTTGTCGATGACCGTGTCGATGATCTTGGTGGTCACGGCGGGTGCTTCCGGCTCGTCCTCTGCGGGGTTGTAGCCCTCGTAAAGCTCGTCTGTCTCGATCATCATGCCCTGGAAATTCAGAGGGATATCCAACCAGCAGGGACCGGGACGGCCATGGGTGGCAAGATAAAGTGCTTTTTCCAGCGCGTAGCGGATCCGCTTGGGATCCTCGATCATTTCGGAATATTTGGTCATGGAACCGATCGCCTCGGTAATATCAAATTCCTGGTCACCGCCCGCACGGATCTTCAGACCCATTCCGCGCTTGGTGGTATCGTAGCGTACCTGACCCGAAAGGATCAGCATGGGAATGGAATCCAGCCATCCGCCAACTACACCGGTAATGGCATTGGTTCCGCCGGGACCGGTGGTCACGCAGACCGCCGCGATGCGGTTGTGAATACGGGCGTAAGCCTCTGCCGCAATGGCGCAAGCCTGCTCGTGGTGGTTGTAAAGGCAATGGAGCCCCTCCTTATGTCCGAGGGCATCGTTCAGGTGCATGGCGCCGCCGCCTGTTACGGTAAAGCAATCGGTGATTCCGTGGGAGACGAGAAAGTCCGCAACGTAATCGGCAAGACGAATTTTCATAATCAAATCCTCATTTTCTTATTTTTTAAAAAAGGGGCAGTAGCCATTATGTGCAACTGCCCCGTGGATTTACAGAGTGGGAATTATTGATTGACTGCCTCAATGATGGTCTTTGCCATGTAGTCAAGCATTTCATCGGTCATACCGGGATAGACACCAACCCAGAAGGTATCGGTCAGGATCTGATCGGTGACCTTCAAATCGCCCACAACACGGTAGCCCTCACCGCTCTTGCGCATTTCATCAAAGCAGGGATGCTTGATCATATTGCCCGCAAAGAGCATTCTGGTCTGTACACCGTGGCTTTCGATATAGGTGACAACCTTTTCGCGGTCTACACCCTCACGGCAGGTCAGAAGGAATCCGAACCAAGAGGGGTTGGCATTGGGAGCTGCTTCGGGAAGGATCAGCTTGTCGGCAGCGGGTGCCAGCGCTTCCTTCAGATACGCGAAGTTGTGGCGGCGGCGCTCAACGAAGCTCGGGAACTTCTTGATCTGCGCGCAACCAACGGCTGCCTGCATATCGGTCGCCTTCAGGTTGTAGCCGAAGTGGGAATATACATACTTGTGATCGTAGCCCAAGGGCAGCTCGCCGTACTGACGGTCGAAACGATGCTTGCAGAAGTTGTCCACACCGGAGGGACATACGCAATCTCTACCCCAGTCACGAACCGAGCGAATGATCTTCGCCAGGAGAGGATTGTCGGTATAGGTTGCTCCGCCTTCACCCATGGTCATGTGGTGAGGAGGATAGAAGCTGCTGGTTCCGATGTCGCCCACCGTACCGGTCTTGCGAACCACACCGTCAATGGTGTACTCGGAGCCGAGTGCGTCGCAGTTGTCCTCGACCAGCCACAGATTGTGCTTGGTGCAGAATTCCTTGACTGCTTTCAGATCGAAGGGATTTCCGAGGGTGTGCGCGATCATAACCGCCTTGGTCTTATCGGAAAGAGCCTCCTCCAGCTTGGTTACATCTATGTTGTACTGAGGAATGGTCATGTCTACGAATACAGGGATCGCGCCGTACTGGATGATGGGAGTTACGGTGGTGGGGAAGCCTGCGGCTACGGTAATGACCTCATCACCGCGCTTGACAGCTCTGTCACCCAACAGGGGAG
>JAFVRI010000154.1 GCA_017504335.1 Clostridia bacterium | reverse complement strand
GACTCAAGTTTTGTAAACAAACCGTAAATCATTTTCAATTCCCCCTGTAAATCCCCCTTATTGATGGGTATAGGTGAGGGCGAAAATTTTGACACGCAGGAATCAAAGAAAAAGCTTCGCGGAAGTTTTCTTCTGCCATACATACCAAATTTTAAGAAAGGCTGGTGAGTCAATGAAACCATCAATCATCAAAAGCAAAGACGAGCTCCCCATGTTCCTAACGGTCATGGACATGGCGGCCCTGCTCGGCATTTCACGTTCCAGCGCATACGAGCTCGCCGCCGAAGAAGGCTTCCCGAAGCTAAAGCTCGTACCCGGACGTGTCATCATTCCCAGAGATACACTCTTTGAGTGGCTGGATGAGCAAACGAATTTTGAAATGATCAGAAAGGAGGTGAGATAATGGTAGACGTAAAATATCAGTTGGATCCCAAGGATCAGGTCACGGTCATCCGCTTTAACAAAGCAGACGGTCTCGTACACATTGACACTTTCGATAAGGACTTGATTGAAAGTCTCAAGGCAGCACAGAAAAAAGAGCCTGTGATGTTTATCGTGAGTGAGCCTGACCGTTACGGTTGTGTCAGCGCGCTTTTCCCCGAAGCACTTCTTGATGTTTGATTTCATTCCTACGAAGAAGAATGGGAAAAGGACAAGCTCAGACTCTTCCCAAAGTGCGAAGGTCTCGCGGATCTGATGACCAACGCGCTCTGTGAAACGGAGTAATACGTTCTCCGAAAATTGCAGGTGGGAGTAGACCTCCCATCTGCCACCACCCACCAAAAACGATGCCACAGGAAACAAAGAAAAGGCATTTTCACCCATCGCATACAGCGTATGCTGGAAAACAGGATAAAGCCGAGGCTCGCCTCGACATATCACATCGCCCGGCAACGCCGTGCGGTGGAGATTTACGGCTGTTTTAAGCCTTTTTACAAGATTTACGAATACGGCCACAATTATTCTATGAGCCTCAAACGGCACAATATTTCAAAATCCGAGCCTCATAATCCCAAAATTCCTAAGGTTTTCAGGCTTTTCCCGAGGCTCAAATCAACATCACAAACGAAAGGATCATTACAATGGAAGATAACAAAAAGAATCAAGAAGCAATGCCGGCGAAAAACGTTCGCCTCCGTGTAGACCAATGGGAGGACTGTGACCGACTTGCTAAAAAGCTATCTCTGCCCTCGGAAAAGCACTTCATCCGCGATGCCGTGGACTTTTATATCGAGTTTCTCAATGCGAAAAGCTCCTCCAAGTTTCTCACTCCTGCCCTTGAGTCTGTCATTGACGCCAAGAACCGTGACAGCGAAGGACGCATCAACAGAAACCTTTACAGGCTGGCGGTAGAGCAAAATCACCTTGCAAGAATCATCGCATACACCTACGATATTCCCGATGAAGTGGTGAACGAGCTCCGTGCGCAAGCCATTCGTGACGTGCAGGAAACCAACGGTACGATCCGCGTGGACGAAATCATTCGAGGTAACTGAGCGTGGCAAAGCTCATTCTGAAAGCCCCTTACTACAAGCCCGGACACAAAACCGAGGAAGGTCGTGGGCGCGGTGGGATGCTGGAATATGTGGCAACTCGCGAGGGTGTTGAGCTGTTGCGCGGAGGTCTTGTTGACTATATCGGCACGCGAAAAGGTTCCTGCGGACTCTTTTCCGACAAAGATGTGACCATCAATCTGAAGGAACTTTCCGAGGAGATCAATGAGCATCGCGGCAACGTTTGGACTTTAATTTTCTCTTTGAAGCGTGAGGATGCCGAGCGGTTGGGCTACAATACCGCCGAGCAATGGATGTATCTTTTGCGCTCACGACGCAATGATATCGCAAAGGAAATGAACATCGATCCCATGAACTTTCGATGGTACGCAGCCTACCATAACAAGGAGAAAAATCCTCACATTCACATGCTGGTTTGGTCGAATAGACCCTCAGAACCCTACCTCTCGCCCACGGGTATTCATAACATCAAACAGAAGATTGCCGGCGATATCTTTCGCTATGAAATGATGTCGGTTTACAAAAAACAGACCGAGATTCGTGACGGTCTGAAGGATGAATTCCGTCAGAGATTGCGCGAACTTGCGGACAAATTGAAGAAGGATCCCGGAGAGATATCCCCCGAGCTGTATCAAAACTTCTGTCTGCTTTGTCAAAATCTTTCGGAGCATAAGGGCAAGAAAACCTATGCTTATCTCGATAGAAAAACAAAATCCTTGGTGGATGATATCGTAAAAATTCTTGCAACCGACAAAAGAATTGCGGAGATGTATGACCTCTGGCACGAGCTTCGTTGCGAGACATTTCGAACCTATACCGATGTGATGCCCGACAAGATCGCGCTGGAGGACAACAAGGAATTCAAATCCATTCGCAATCAGGTCATCACAATTGCCGCAAATATTGGTATGCCTTCCGACGTTCCCTTCTACGATGTTGGTTACGATTACAGCGAGCTGAAGGATCGCGCCAAGGACCTTAGCTACCTTGAAATGATCTCGGACATGGGCAATCACGTTGCCATGTACCGTGTCGGTCGGTACTACTTGGAGCAAGAGTACGATCCAGACGATGCCCTCTATTGGCTGAAGCTGGCGGCAGATCACGGCAACGAGCTGGCTATGTATCAAGTGTACAAGGGCTACCGCGACGGGATATTTTCCGAGAACTCTTCCGACAAGCTCAAATATCTTCGCATGGCGGTAGATAAAAAATTCGGCTTTGCCGAGTATGAATATGCGAAAACGCAGGACAAGCTCACGCCGGAGGTCAAGCTTGAGTATCTCCAAAGAGCCGCCGATCATGGATGCGGTCAAGCGGAATATGCCATCGGCAAGATCTTTTACGAACGAGATCAGATCGATGATGCGCTCTACTATTTTGAAAAAGCAGGACGGCGTGACAGCATGGCGCGGACACATCTTGGCCTGCTCTACTGCTATTCACTTGACGATTGGGATCGAGGTATGATGCTCCTGCACTCTGCTTCGGAGCAGGGCTATGAGCCCGCGACCGAGGCCATCCGCGCCATCGAAAGAAATCTGGACGCCCGCATTGTCATCGGCGTATGCGACTTGTTCTACTACGCCTCCAATCTTCTTGACGAGAGAAGCGATGATTACTATTTCCACGACCACTCGGATGGCGTGGATATTCGCGTCAAGAAGGAAGACAAAGCCAAGCGCATGGGCATCACCATGTCGGGGCTCTAATTGAT
>JAFVRI010000153.1 GCA_017504335.1 Clostridia bacterium | reverse complement strand
GGCGACGTCCTCGACGCCCCGAGAAATGATCGCCCACCGTTTTTTCCCCCGTGTGAATCCTTCAAAGGGAAGGCTCCCTCCGGGAGGGAGGCTTTTGATTTCCTACGACTCGACACCCCGTTATAAAAAAGAAGAAAACCATCGGTGCGTGCGAGAGCAACGCCGTCCGACGGTTTTCAACCTCAGAGAGAACACAATCGCCTACCCGTCACACAGGGACGAGGAGTCTAAGTTCCCCCAAGCCATATTTTGTAATCAAGTTTTTGCGGAGCTTTTTTCAAAAAGCGACCCGCGTCCTTCGCATCAACCGCAGCAGCAGAACAGTACGATCAGCGCGATAATGATGATCCAGATCCAGTTATCGTCAAACAGATTGCAAAGACAGTGATTCATTCAAAAGTCCTCCCACATAAGTTCAAGGGCATTGCCCTTCGATATTATCATATGTGGGTCGCAAGCGTTTGGTTCAGCAAATTTTATCGTCGATGGCAACAGGCGCACCCAGCTCGTCGGAGCGGAAGGCAGCCTCCATGATCTTCATAACACGCATGAGCTGGTCGTGCTTCACGATCTGCTCCTCCTTGCCGTCGATGGCACGGCATACGTTGCGGTAGAAGTCGTGTACATCCGAGGTAGGCAGAGGGGTCACCTCGGTCATGATGGTGTTCTCGTCTCTGGGCGCCATGGTCTTGGTCAGACCCGCGGCGGTCACTACGGGAACCACATCCTTTTCATCCCAGTTCTTGCAGCAGGTCACGCGGCAATCGGAGGTCCAGTTTTCAATGATGGCACTTCCGTTGGAGCCTGTCATATAATAACGGGGCAAGGCAATGAAGTGAGAGGTACCAACCTCAATGCGAGCGGTCAGATCATTCTCAAAATACAGATCCAGCTTAAAGCCGTCGTCAACCTCATAGTTGGTAATGTGATCGCAACGGCAGTAGACCTTCTCTACCTTGCGGTCGTATACAATACCCAGCATCTGGTCGATGAGGTGAACACCCCAGTCCAGAATCATTCCTCCGCCATGCTCCTTGTGACCTCTCCAGTCACCGGGAATTCCGCGGGATCCCTGCACACGGGACTCAATGCCGAACACATCGCCCAGCTCGCCCGATGCATATACTTCCTTCATCTTCAGATAATCGCAGTCCCATCTGCGGTTCTGGTGAACCGTAAAGAGCTTGCCCGTGCGGTTGGACGCATCGATCATCGCCTGAAGCTCGGTGGAATTCAGCGCCACAGGCTTCTCGGAGATCACGTTCTTGCCCGCCTCCATCGCCTTCACTGCCATGGGCATGTGCAGCTCATTGGGAACGGCAAGGGTCAAAAGATCTACCGTGGGATCTGCCAGAACGTCCTCAAAGGTCTCATATACATAAATTTCACGCTCGCGTGCCTTCTCCTTGCGACAGTCACGAATGTCACAAATACCCGCCAGCTCCAATACATCACTCTTCAAAATGTGTTTTACGTGCCAGCCACCCATTCCGCCGTAGCCGACCACCGCAATTCTCTTTTTTCCGGTTTCCATCCTTCTGTTCCTTTCGCAACGCAAGATTTCGGGGGTCCGTGCCCCGATTCTATATTGGTATTATAAGACAAATCTCCTGCAAATTCAAGACAATACCTAAAGCTTTATAGACAATTATTGCTCATTTTTTCTTTTTCTTCTCTTTTTTGTCCCCAACTTGGCATTTTTTTTGAAAAAGAATTTTCCTTTCCGAGAAAAAATTGCGAAATTCTCTTGTGAAAACCGAGAAAATATTATATAATATTGGTATCTTAATCAAATGGAGACAAAGCATGGCAAGTAAGCAAGCACATATTCGAAATTTTTCTATCATCGCCCATATCGACCACGGTAAGTCTACCCTTGCCGACCGAATCTTAGAGGCGACCCAAACCGTTTCTCAGCGAGAGATGGAGGAGCAGCTTCTCGATAACATGGATCTGGAGCGGGAGCGCGGCATTACCATCAAGGCTCGCGCCGTCCGATTGAGCTACACCGCCCCCGATGGAGAAGCATATCAGTTCAACCTGATCGACACCCCCGGTCACGTGGACTTTAACTATGAGGTTTCCCGTTCCCTCAATGCCTGCGACGGTGCTCTTTTGGTGGTGGATGCCACCCAAGGAATTGAGGCGCAGACCCTTGCCAATGCCTATCTGGCGGTAGACGCGAATCTGGAGATCGTTCCCGTCATCAATAAGATCGACCTCCCCTCGGCAGACGTGGATCGGGTACGGGGAGAGATCGAGGACATCATCGGCATTCCCGCTGAGGATTGCCCTGCCGTTTCGGCAAAAACAGGCTTGAATATCGAGCAGGTGTTAGCGGCGGTGGTCCGTGACGTACCCGCCCCCGAGGGAGATACCGATGCCCCCCTAAAGGCGCTGATCTTTGACTCCTACTACGACAGCTATCTGGGCGTTGTGGTCAACGTCCGTATCTTTGACGGCTCGGTCAAGAGCGGAGACCGCATCCGACTCATGAGCAACGGCACCACCTTTGACGTGGTGGACGTAGGCTACATGACCCCCTTTGGGCTCCAAAAGACCGATATCCTCTCTGCGGGTGAGGTTGGCTATATCACCGCCTCCATCAAGAGTGTTGGCGACACCCATGTGGGCGATACCGTCACCTCCGACGAAAATCCCACCGATACCCCCCTGCCCGGCTTTAAGGCGGTTCAGCCCATGGTCTATGCGGGTATCTATCCCGCCGACGGCGCTCGCTACGGCGACCTGCGCGACGCGCTGGACAAGCTCCAGCTTAACGACGCGGCACTGGTATTCGAGCCCGAGACCTCCATTGCCCTCGGCTTTGGCTTCCGCTGCGGATTTTTGGGTCTTTTGCACATGGAGATCATTGAGGAGCGCCTGGAGCGTGAGTTCAATCTCGATCTGATCACCACCGCCCCCTCGGTTATCTACGAGGTCAAGAAGAAGGGCGGAGAGACGATTCGCATCGATAACCCCTCTAACTTCCCCGCCGCCGATGAGATCGACGTGGCATACGAGCCGCTGGTCAAGGCAAGCATCATCACCCCCACCGATTATGTGGGCGGCTTAATGGAGCTCTGTCAGGATCGCCGCGGAAACTTTATCGATATGAAATATATCGACACCTCCCGTGTGGAGCTGCATTACGATCTGCCGCTGAACGAGATCATCTACGATTTCTTCGATGCCTTAAAGAGCCGTTCCCGCGGCTATGCGTCCTTGGACTATGAGCTTGGCGAATACGTGCCCAGCAAGCTGGTGAAGCTGGATTTCCTGCTCAACGGCGAGCAGGTAGATGCCCTCTCCTTCATCGTCCATGAGGAAAAGGCATACGGAAGAGCCAGACGAATTGCCGAAAAGCTGAAGGATAACATTCCCCGCCAGCTCTTTGAGGTTCCGATCCAGGCAGCCATCGGCTCCAAGATCATCGCCCGCGAGACCGTAAAGGCAATGCGCAAGGACGTGCTTGCCAAGTGCTACGGCGGTGACATTACCCGTAAAAAGAAGCTTCTGGAAAAACAGAAGGAAGGAAAGAAGAAGATGCGTCAGCTCGGCTCGGTCCAGGTGTCTCCCGAGGCATTTATGGCAGTGCTCAAGCTGGATGATGACAACTGATCACCGAGGAGATCTTGCGATGAAAAATCTGATACAAGCCGTAGAAGCACACAAGAATCTCATCCTTGAGGCAGAACGCTATATTTGGAAGAACCCCGAAACGGGCTATAAAGAATACAAGACCTCCGCCTATATGGCAGAGAAATTCCGAGTGCTTGGCTATGAATTGACCATGGCAGAGGGGATCACCGGCTTTTATACCGTCCTCGACACGGGCAGAGAGGGACCCGAGGTGTTGATCCTCGGAGAGCTCGACTCCATCATCTGTCCCGCCCATCCCGATGCGGATCCCGTCACAGGCGCGGTTCATTCCTGCGGACACAATGCCCAGTGCGCTGCCCTTTTGGGCATCGCCGCCGCTCTGAAAGCACCCGGTGCTTTGGATGATCTGTCGGGGCGGATCCGCCTTTGCGCCGTCCCTGCTGAGGAGCTGCTGGAGATCGAATATCGAAGCGAGCTGAAGCGCCAAGGAAAAATCAAATACTTCGGCGGAAAGACCGAATTCCTGAGCCGCGGCTATTTTGACGGCGTGGATCTGGCATTTATGGTTCATACCACCGCATCCGAACACTTTACGGCACTGGGTGGCGGCGTGGGCTGTATTGCCAAACATGTGATCTACAAAGGAAGAGCTTCTCATGCGGGAGCGTCTCCTCATCGCGGCATCAATGCTCTCTATGCGGCAAACTGCGGTCTGAATGCCGTCAATGCCATCCGCGAAACCTTCCGCGAGGAAAATCAGATCCGTGTACATCCCATTATCACAGCAGGCGGCGACATGGTCAATGCCATTCCCGAAACCGTACGGATGGAGAGTTACGTTCGCGGTGCCGGTTACGACGCCATTCTGAGAGCAAACAAACGAGTCAACCGTGCCTTGATCGGCGCGGCCCTTTCGATGGGTGCCAATGTGGAGATCATCGACATCCCGGGTTATGCCCCTCTGGACAATAACGAATCCATAACCGATCTGGCAGAAGAGGCTCTGCACAAGATCCTACCGGATGAGACCTTTGACCGAAGCACCGTCCGCGATACGGGAAGTACCGATATGGGAGATCTTTCCCGCATCATGCCGGTTCTTCACCCCTATTGTCCGGGTGCGAAGGGCATCGGTCACGGAAACAATTACGAGATCGCAGATCCCGTCCGCGCCTGCGTGGATAACGCCAAATGGCAGGTCGCTTTGCTTCATATGCTCTTAGAAAATGGGGCAAAACGAGCAAAGCAGATCCTCGCCCAAGCTAAGCCTCAATTCGCTTCCGCCAAGGAATATTTGGATTTTGTGGACACCATCAACTGCCAAGGCGACCGCATCACCTACGAAGAGGACGGCACAGCCACCGTTCGACTTTGAGATACACAGAAAAAAGACAGAAACCGTGAGGATCTCTGTCTTTTTGATGAAATGGTAGAGTTTTTCGATAAATATAAAGGAAAATCCAAAATGCCCGTGTGGAAATCCACAGACTCAAGGGTCTTTGCAGCTTTTACGCCGAAAAAGGCGGTGTGCTTGTGGGCTTTGAAAAGACCTAATCGACCGTATGGCGGTGGGAGCCTGCTTCCACCGCTTTTATGGCTCCCCGAGTTTTTGATTTTCCCTTGAAAATCCGAAGACACTGTGGTATAATAATGAATGTATAGAATTTTATGATCCAAAAGGAGATTTTCAAATGAGTCAAGCAACCGTCGATGAACGCGCACTGTTTAAGATCGGCTACGGTCTCTACGTTATCACCTGCCGCGATGGCGAAAAGGACAACGGCCTCATCGTCAACACCGTCATGCAGGTCACCAATACCCCCAACCGTGTAGCGGTGGCGATCAACAAACAGAATTATTCTCATGATGTCATCAAGAAAACCGGCATGATGAACGTCAACGTCCTCTCCGAGGAGGCTCCCTTCTCTGTTTTTCAGCGCTTTGGTTTCCAAAGCGGGCGGGATACGGATAAGTTCGAGGGCATGCACACGGGTCGTTCCATGGGCATCTGCGTTCTCCCCGAATTTATCAACGCCTACTTTACCCTGAAGGTAGAGCAGTACGTGGATCTGGATACCCACGGTATGTTCATCTGCTCTCTGGAGGTGGCCAAGACCGTCTCGGACGTCCCCACCATGACCTATAACTACTATCAGGCAAACGTCAAGCCGAAGCCCGCGGCAAAGGAAGAAAAGAAGAAGGGCTACGTCTGCAAGATCTGCGGCTACGTCTATGAGGGCGATCCCCTGCCCGAGGATTTTATCTGTCCCTGGTGCAAGCATCCCGCCTCCGACTTCGAGCCCCTGAAATAAGGTGACACCGTGACCGTCAATCTGCATACCCATACCGTCCGATGCGGCCATGCCAAGGGAACCGATCGGGACTATATCGAACAAGCCATCAAGGGCGGACTTACGCATCTTGGCTTTGCCGACCATATGCCCTTCGTCTTTCCCGACGGACATGAGTCAAATTTCCGTATCCCCATGGCAAAGGCACAGGACTATATGGATTCGCTCCGTGCCCTCCGCGAGGAATATCGGGATCAAATTACCATCCATATCGGCTTTGAAATGGAGTATTATCCTCTCTATTTCAAGGAAATGATCAAGATCCCCCAAACCCTCGGCGCCGAATTTCTGCTTCTTTCTCAGCACTACGTGAAAAACGAGTACCCCAACGGAAGCAAATATATGGGTAGACCCACCGATTCCGATGAGGAGCTGATCCTCTATGCGGATGCCCTCATTGCGGGCATGAAAACCGGCGTCTTCTCCTATGCGGCACACCCCGACCTGATCCGCTACGTAGGAAAAAACCGTGCGCTCTATGAAGAGCAAATGCGTCGGATCTGCCAAACCGCCAAGGCAACGGACATGCCTTTGGAGCTCAACCTCTTAGGTGTCCGTGACAAACGCCACTACCCCGTCCGCCGCTTCTGGGAGATCGCCGCCGAGGAGGACTGCGAAACCGTGCTGGGCTGTGATGCCCACCAACCCGAGGCGGTCACCGATCCATCCTCGGCAGAGGTCTCGCTCGAATGGATCCGAGAGCTGGGCTTGAACTATAACCCCACGCCCCGCCTGATCCATCCCTTTACGGGCAGGATCACCCAAACCGAATAAATCGACAAAAAAGGCTTGATTTTATCGCGAAAACGTGATACAATCTTAGGTACCTCAAGGAAAGGAGATGAGAATCTTGGCAGATAAAAAGCAAGCGTCACGGACCATTGCCCAAAACCGCAAGGCATGGCACGATTATTTCGTGGATGAAAAATATGAAGCCGGGATCTCTCTCTTCGGTACCGAGGTCAAAAGCATCCGACAGGGCGCGGTGAATCTGAAGGATTCCTATTGCTCCCTCAAAAACGGAGAGCTCTTCGTCATCGGCATGCACGTCAGCCCCTACGAAAAAGGAAACATCTTCAATCGGGAGCCCCTTAGAGATCGCAAGCTGCTGATGCATAAGAAGGAGATCATGAAGCTCGGCGGATTGGTCACCCAAAAGGGATATACCTTAGTTCCCCTCTCTCTCTATTTTTCGGGAAAGAATGTCAAGGTGGAGATCGGTCTCTGCCGCGGCAAAAAGCTCTATGACAAGAGAGATTCCGATGCCGAGAAGCAGGCAAGCCGAGAAATGGACCGTCGCTTCAAGGAGCGGCAATATACCGATTGATTCTTCACTTTTTAAGCAAAATTCATCACACCTCTTCACTTTTCACTCTTACTTCTTACTTCAGACATGGGCCCGTAAAGGTTTCGACGGGGATTTTGAGGTATAATAAGCGGGTAGAGCCGGGCAATCTCTGAAACGGCCCAACTTAAAATTAAACGCTAACGATAGAAACGTTGCATTGGCTGCCTAAGGGCAGTGCCGCGGCATAAATGCCGCCCGTTCCTCCCGAGAGTATCGCGGCTCGGGACTGAGCGTCAAATAAGCGATGCCCGTGCATCGGCGGTTCGCCATTGAACCGATCACGCAGAAAATGGCTACCTGAGGATACAGTCTGTCTGTTGACGGCATCCGAGGGGAACTCCAAATAACAGACTGCACCCGGAGAAGGTTATATCAAGAGGTTTTCGGACAGGGGTTCGACTCCCCTCGGGTCCACCAGAAAAAAGCACACACTTGTCTACCAAGACAATGTGTGCTTTTTTCAACGAAATTTGCCCTTGCGGGCAAGTGAAATAGCTACGCTGTGAAATATTTGCTTCGCAAATGTGAAATATTCGCTGACGCGAATGTGG
>JAFVRI010000152.1 GCA_017504335.1 Clostridia bacterium | reverse complement strand
GTATGCGGGGCTGATTGTTACACTTCGCGGTGTAGGATACCGCTTTGAGGGTTAAGAATGAACGGGACCCAATTCGGACGCAAGGGCAGGCGACAGATTGGTATTCAATGGAAGATGTATGCCATTCTGATTTTGTTTGTCGCCATGGTCGTGGGCGTGCTATGGTTTTTCCAGGTTCGAATGCTTCACTATTTCTATCAGTCGAGAAAGCTCAATGAACTGGAGATTTGTGCGGTTACGGTTTCTGCCAATCTGGAAAATTCCAGGGATTTGCTTCAGAAGACTGAGCAATGTGCCTCGGATTATTATACGGATATTTGGGTATATCGTATTGATGGAAATCAAGCCAATCCGATTGCTCACGCGAGGGGCTTGATGGACACCGATATTCCGTATCTGGAAAGCAAGATGGAACGCCTCTATAATCTTGCCATGCAGAATGAAGGCTTTTATATTGCCATGGTTCCCTTGAATGAATTTTATAACTCCATGAGCTTTGAAATTCTGGATGATAACATGGGAGAACCGGAATCCTATCCGATGATTGCGGGATATACAGAGCGACTGAGTGCGGTCTACGTGGGGATCTATCATCAAGGGGCATATAGGTACTTGGTCGTACAAAGCACAGAACTGTCCCCCATGAGTGCTATGATGAATACTCTGCAGGATCAAACCTTATGGAGCGGATTGATTCTTTCCTTGTTTGCGTTGCTGATGGCATATATGATGTCCCGTCTGATTACCAATCCGTTCATTAAAATGAACGATGCGGCAAAGCAGTTGGCGGAAGGAAAATACGAGGTCAACTTCTCGGGAAGCGGATATCGGGAGATTAATGAGTTGGCGGATACACTGAACTATGCGTCTAAGGAGCTTGCCAAAACCGACCGTCTTCAAAAGGAATTGATCTCCAATATTTCTCATGATCTGCGCACGCCCTTGACGATGATCAAGGGATACAGTGAGGTGATTCGTGATATCCCTGGAGAGAATACTCCCGAGAATATCCAAATTATTATTGACGAAACCTCTCGACTTTCCGAATTAGTCAATGATATGTTGGATATATCAAGGATTCAGGCGGGAACCAGAACGCCTGAATTTCAGGTCTTTAGCCTAACCGATACCGTACGCGATACCCTGCATCGTTATGAGCGACTTTGTATGCAGGACGGTTATCGGATCGAATTTTCTTGCGATTGCGACGTAGAGGTAATGGCAGATCGCGGCATGATTTTGCAGGTGATTTACAATTTGATCAATAACGCCGTTAACTATACGGGCGAAGATAAATATGTATTGGTGAAGCAGAGTATTGAGGGCGATAATGTGAGAATCAGCATCAGTGATACGGGAGAGGGAATTTCCGAGGAGCAGATCCCCATGATCTGGGATCGGTATTACCGCGCCGATAAAATGCACAAGCGCGCAACGGTAGGAACCGGACTTGGTCTTTCCATCGTAAAAGGAATTTTAGAGCTTCATCAGGCTTCCTACGGTGTCCACAGTAAAATTGGCGAGGGAAGTGTATTCTGGTTTGAGCTGAAGGCATTTCGCGATATGAATTATTGAAAAAGGAAACAGTGACCCATGAAAATCATACCCAATCATCAGATTCTTGATGCTCTGAGGTGTCCCCTATGTCATTCTGCCATGTCGTTGGACATGAAGGAGGGCGGGGGAGCGTCCTTGGTTTGTGCGGGTGCAAGACGCCATTGCTATGATATGGCATCCAGCGGATATGTGAATATGGCAATGCCCGGAAGAACCGATGGCGGAGATTCCAAGGAGGCAGTTAGAGCCAGAAGAGATTTTTTATCGCTTGAATATTATGCCCCTGCAGCCAAGGCTTTGGCGAATACGGTTAGGGAATTTTCCAAGCCCGGACTTGTTATTGATGCGGGATGTGGAGAGGGATATTATTCTGCGCATATGGCGGAGCTTGGGTATTCGGTGGCGGGCATAGATCTTTCGCGCCCAGCGGTGGACTGTGCAGCCAAGAGATTTTCAAGAATGGGCTTGAAGGAAGGCTTTTTCGGTGTAGGAAGCGTGTATTCCTTGCCGTTTGCCGACGGTAGTGCATCGGCACTTGTCAACGTGTTTGCGCCCTGCTCAGAGGAGGAATTTTCCCGTGTGCTGCGTTCCGATGGAATTCTCTCGGTGATGTATGCAGGTCCTGAGCACTTAATGGGACTCAAACGGGCGATTTACGATCAGGTTCATGAAAATGATGGAAGAGCGGATCTTCCCCATGAATTGAAGAAGGTTGATGAAAGAAGGATTTTCTTTGAAATTCAGGTAGAGGGCCGTGACGCCCTGCAGAATCTTTTTGCCATGACACCGTATTACTGGAAAACCTCCAAGGAGGACGGAGAAAAGCTTCAGAAGCTGACAAGCCTAACCACAACGGTCGATATGATCATTGGGGTTTATCAAAAAAAGAGCAAAGAGTGAGGACATAGAAGCATATGCAAATTTCTGTCATTATTCCCATGTACAATGAAACGTCGATCATTGCAGAAACCGCGAAAGCCCTATCCGATTACATGACATTGAATTTTGAAACCTATGAGATCTTGTTTTCCGATGATGGATCGATCGATGGATGCGGCGATGTAGTTCGCAATTTGGCATTGCCGTTTGTCCGTGTGACGGGATACCAAAAAAATCAAGGAAAGGGATGTGCCGTTCGAACTGCCATGCTGGAGGCGAAGGGAGACTTTGTTATGTTTACCGATGCCGATCTTGCTTATGGCACCGATGTGATTCGTAGGGCATATGATCTTTGGGAAAAGAATGGAAGGCCGAACCTTCTGATTGGCTCCCGAAATCTGGGAAAAGACGGATACGAGGGATATACATGGGTTCGCAAGATTATGTCCAAGGTCTATATCAAGGTGCTTTGCTTGGTTGGTGGATTTAAACTGTCGGATTCTCAATGCGGATGCAAGGGCTTTGATCAGAGGGCATCCAAGGAGATTTTTCGCCGCTGTAAGGTAAACGGCTTTGCCTTTGATTTTGAGGCGATTTTATGGGCAGATCAGCTTGGCTTTCGAATTACTGAAATGCCGGTAAAGATTATCAATCACAGAGAATCAAAGATCCACATTTTCAGAGATACCTTTCGCATGCTTCGCGATCTTCGAACTATTCGCAAGGATGTGAAAAAAACGGCAAAAGCCGAAAAATAAAAAAGCATTCGCAGAGAAAATCTCTCTGCGAATGCTTTTTTTCTTAGGCGTTCGGATATTCATTTCCGAGAAGATACAGGGGAGCCTCGTCTTCCTCAATCTTGGGGAATCGTCCCGTTTTTTCATAGAAGCGATTATCCACACGGTCATCATTGACCTTGGATACCTCACCCAAGAGGGTCTTTCCACCCTCTGCCCAGAAGCTATGATACATGCCTTGCTGAATCGCAATGCTTTCACCGGGACGGATGCGGATCACAGATCCTGCGGGAACCGTAAAGTGTCTGCCGTCCATATAAATATCCACGTCTGTATCGGCAAAACGCTCATCCTCGGTAGAGTTGTAAACCTTAACCATCAGATCACCGCCGCCACGGTTGATGATGTCCTCCATTTTGCTCCAATGAAAATGATAGGGAGTAATTTGCCCCTCCTCTACGATCAAAAGTTTTTCCGCATAGGGCTTTACGTACTTGGGATCATTGAAATTTCCGTTTCTCAAGGTGAACATGAGCAGTCCGATTTTTTTGAAATCTCCCGAGCCAAAGTCGGTAATATCCCATCCCAGCATGTTGTCGCGGATTTCGTTATAATCCTCACCCTTGGTTGCCCATTCCTCAGGGCTCCAGAATGCAAAGGGCGGAAGCTTGAACTGCATACTGTCAATAAAGGTGACAGCGTCC
>JAFVRI010000022.1 GCA_017504335.1 Clostridia bacterium | reverse complement strand
TCCGTCAAGGGAAGCTCTTTTATTTTTTTATTCTCTTTGTCAGTTTGTACAAAAAAACTATGGATTTTTCAAATCTTTTTTTCAATTTGTCATTGCAAAGCGGAAACGCATCTGTTATAATGAAAATAGATACGCATATCCTCGGATATGGAATAACGAAAAAGGAGAATTGCTATGCCGAAACAAACATCGGATTTCCGTTACAATACGGGCGCGACCAAGGTGCCGTGGGCAGCGGTCGGAGAAAACTATAACGTTCATGACCTGATGGAGATCATTCGCTTCCTGATGCAGGGAGACGGAAAGGAATATGAGGATGCCCTGGAGGCAGTATGGAAGCAGGTGAAGAAGCTGGATGAGCTTTCCACCCCTCCCGGAAAGCTGTCTCTCGGTAGTCAGGTAGAGGCGGCAGAGGCTGCCTGCAACGAGTATCTGAAGACCGAGTCCGCAACCTTTGTGACCAACGCGACCGCAGGCTTTGAGATTGCCTATAAGTATGCCAACCTGAAGGAGGGAGACGAGGTTATCGTTCCCGCCATCACCTTTGTGGCGACCATGGCATATCCCCTTGCCATCGGCTGTAAGCTGGTCTTTGCGGACGTAGATCCCAGAACCGTCAACATGGATCCCGCGGATGTGGCAAGAAAGATCACACCCAAGACCAAGATGATCGTTCCCGTTCACATTGGCGGTTATCCCGTCGATCTGGATCCCATTCTGGAGCTTGCCAAGAAGCACAACATCGTGGTGCTGGAGGATGCAGCGCACGCATTCGGTGCCATGTACAAGGGCAAGATGGTAGGAACCATCGGTGATTTCGGCGCGTATTCCATGCACGAGGTAAAGAATATCACCTCCTTCGGTGAGGGCGGTATTCTCTGTACCTCCATTCCCGGCTACACCCCGCACATGAAGAGAGCCCGCTTCCTCGGCTTGGATTTCTCCTGCCCCATCAAGGATTGGCTCTATAACATTACGCCCATTCCCGGCAAGGAGCATCCCTTTGTTCCCGGAAACTCCTCCACTACCGAAATTCAGGGTCTGGGACTGAAGCTGCAGGTAGCCCGCAACGAGGAGATCATTGCCAAGAGACGTGCGGCGGCAGAGTATCTGACCCATCGCTTCGAGGCATGCGACGCTATTATTCCTCAACAGCTGGATACCGAGGAGATCAAGCCTACCTATCATATGTATCTGCTGCAGATCGATCCTGCGAAGGCAGGCGGAGACATTCAGGTTCTCAAGAAGAAGCTGGAGGAAAGGGGCGTAACGCAGATCGCCCATTTCGGACCGCTCTACCGCTTCAAGATCGTACAGGATATGGGTTACGATTCCGATGAGATCGCCAAGACCTGTCCCAACTGTGAAGAGGTATTCTATAAGAGATTTACCCACCTTCCTCTGTACGGACTCTCCGAGGAGCAGCTGGCATACATGGCTGACGCGGTGCTGGAGTCTGTTGCCGAGATGCAGGCAGGAAAGTAAGAAAAATAACGTAAAGTGAGGAAATATCATGGCTAAAAAAGAAGATCTTGTAATGAACGGATCGGGTGTAGAGGAGATCGGCTTTCCCGGTTGGCCTCAATTTGCGCCCGAGGTACCCGATGAGGTAGCGAAGGTTCTCCGCTCCGGTAAGGTAAACTACTGGACGGGTAAGGTTGGTATGGAATTTGAGGACGCGTTTGCCAAGTGGTCGGGCGCGGGCTTCGCGATCTCCTGTACCAACGGCACGGCGGCGCTGCACATTGCGCTGGCGGCTTTGGGAGTCGGCCCCGGTGACGAGGTCATCGTCCCCTCCTACACCTTTATCGCCTCCTCCTTCTCCGTGGTTCAGGCGGGAGCAGTTCCCGTATTCGGAGATGTGACCGAGGATCATACGTTGGATCCCAAGGGAATCGAGGCATTGATCACCGAGCGCACCAAGGCGATCGTAGTGGTTCACCTGTACGGTGTGGTTGCTGACATGGGACCCATCATGGAGATTGCCAAGAAGCACAATCTGTACGTGGTCGAGGACTGCGCGCAGTGTATCGGCGGTAAGTATAAGGATACCATGGTTGGACTTGTGGGCGACGTGGGATGCTATTCCTTCTGTCAGTCCAAGCACTTCACCACCGGCGGTGAGGGCGGTATGGTCATCACCAACAACGAGGATTTGGCATGGGAATGCCGTTCCTTCCGTGACCACGGCTACGACGTGCGCACCCGTATGAACATGCTGGCACTGGAGGAGAAGCTCCCCTACATCCATCGCCGTGTCGGCTTTAACTACCGCATGACCGAGATGCAGTCCATGATCGGACTTTGCGAACTGAAGCGCTTCGACGATTGGAACCTTGCCCGCCGCTTTGAGTATGCGGCAATGTACGACAAGGCGCTGTCGGGCATGAAGGGAATCAAGGCGATCCCCGTCAATACCGAGGAAAGACGCAACGCGTACTGGTGGTATCCGATCCTTCTGGATCTGGATGTGGTGGATATTCCCGCCAAGGACTTTATCAAGGAGCTGATCGGCTTGGGTATTCCTTGCAGCGGCATTCTGTGGCCCGAGAGCTATCTGGAGCAGGCATACCAGGACGGTGTGGGCTTCGGTACGGCTCAGTTCCCCTTCAAGTCGAAGGAGTACACCGATCCCGCAACGGTGGACTATTCCAAGGTGGTCTGCCCCGTTGCAAGAAGTCTGCGTGACCAGACCGTGTCCCTCTTCCTCCACCCCTCGTGGGAGAAGTGCCACATCGAAAAGGTTATCGAAGGCATCAAGACCGTCATCGCAAAGCACAGTAAGTAAATAAAAAAGAACGGAGAATCGTCAGATTCTCCGTTCTTTTCGGTGAAAGCCCGCAAAGCCGTGTATTCGAGAATAGAGAAACCCTGCATAAGCAAGGCGGTGTCCTATCTGGCGCATCACTGCTTCCAACATCCTTTGCTCCCTGTCGAGACAAGTCAATCGAGGAGGAGAAAGGGAGGCCTGCAAACCGCGTTTGACTCTATTTCGGACTCCAATTTCTAATTGTAGGTTTTTTATGCTCAAATATCACGTACTCCGCAGGACCTACCTTCTATGAAAAGAAAGTAGGCAAAGAAACCTTCAAACGCGTCGTTTCCGCATAAATCCTTTTATTGCCGACAAGCGCAATATTGTGATTGCGAGGTTGTTGTTAGTATATGCCGAGATCAGTTGTCGTAGTCGATCTCCTGAGAGAAAAGATCGTCAAAATAATCGGCAATATCATCCAGCTCGTCGTCATCGTCTACGGTGACGAGAATCTCCTCACCGTTTTCCTTTGCCAGCTTGAGGATGACATACTCAAGAATATCGTTGTCATCGTCCTCTTCCTCAGCGGGGATCATGGCGAAGTACTGTTCGCCGTTCTTTTCGTATTGTCCGATGACCTCAAAGTCGATCTCGTTGCCGTCCTCGTCGGTCAGGGTGAAATAGTTGCTTTCGTAGTTGTTATCTTCCATGATTTTATCTCCTATGCGTTGTTTTTGATTACCTATATTGTATCGTATTTTGACGGGAAAGTCAACAGTTTTTTTCGCAATCGGAGAGAAGCTCCGCTAAAATCGTGTTGCTGACGAAAAATCCCTTGTCGGTAAAGGAATAGCGTCCGTCCTTCTCTGTCATAAACCCGCGGTCAATGTAGGTGCGCAGGGAAGGAAGGGCGGATTTGGGCGATCTGCCGAGACGGCGGCTCCATTCTTCTCCGTCCAAACCCTCGGCAAGACGGAGACCGAGCATGACCCATTCCTCGAATGCCTCCTCCTCGGAAAGGGAATACCGCTCCTCGGTGATATCCTTGCCCGCGAGGAATCCCTTCATGTCACGGGAGCTTCCGAAACGGACTCCGTCAAAGCAGGAATGGGCGGCGACGCCGAAGCCGAGATAGTCCTGCCGCTTCCAGTAGCGAAGATTGTGACGGGATTGGCGTCCGTCCTTTGAAAAATTGCTGATCTCGTATTTGCGGTAGCCATGCGCCGAGAGGATCTCGGTCATGGAAAGGTACATTTCAAATTCGGTGTCCTCATCGGGCAGACTCAGAGAGTCCTTCATTCGGGCAAATGCGGTTCCTTCCTCGATCTTCAAGCCGTAGGCGGAAATATGCTCGGGAGCAAGGTCTGCAAGCGCGTGAAGGCTTTTGCGAAAGCTTTCAAGGGTGCCTTCGGGAATGCCGTACATCAGATCCACGCTGATGTTTTCAAAGCCTGCTTCTCTCGCATCACGGTAGGTGGCGAGAAAGTCGGAAAAGCTGTGAAGCCGACCGAGCGCCAAGAGCTCGCGGTCATGCACGCTCTGCAACCCGATGCTCAGTCGGTTGATCCCCATACACCGCAAGGCACGAAGGTAGGCAAGATCCACCGTGGCCGGGTTGCATTCGCAGGTGATCTCCGCCGTGGGAGAAAGATCGGTGTGGGAGCGAAGGATATGGAGAATGTCCTCGAGGCAGTCAAGGGGAAGAAGCGTGGGAGTACCGCCACCGAAATAGACGGTATCCACCTCATAAAGCTCGGGAGAGGGAAGGTCTCTTTCCATACGCCGACAAAGCTCACGGGTGTAGTCGCGCATGAGATCCTCGCCCGAACCGGGAAAGGAGCAGAAGTCGCAATAGTTGCATTTTCGGATGCAGAAGGGGATATGGATATAGATTCCGAGGCTTTGCTTCATGCCGTGTCTCCGTTCCTTTTTTTCTTTATTTTACCACATTCTCCCTCGGTTTGCAAGCGGAAATTTTGCGGGAAAATTCCGCTTTCTATTGACTTTTTCGGAATAAGGTGTATAATGAGGGGGATATGGAAAGGGGGGGAATTACCATGGCTAAAATCAAAAACGTGGATATGCTCAACGGGAATCTTTTGGGCGCGATCCTTCGCTTTGCCATTCCTATTTTTTTGATCGGATTGATTCAGAATCTTTTTAATTCCGTAGATATGGTGGTCCTCGGACAGATGGCAAATACCGATGCGGTGGCATCGGTGGGTGCGACGGGGGTCATTCTCGGATTGCTGGTGAACGTATTTCTGGCGATCTCGCAGGGCGCCAAGGTGGTGCTTGCCCGTTATTTGGGCGCCAACGACGAGGAGCGGGTGAAAAAGACGGTTTCGACCTCTATGATCACGGGGTTGCTTCTCGGAATTTTCTCCGCGCTGGTCGGAATGGTATTAGCAAAGCCGTTTTTGATCCTGACCGACTGTCCTGCCGATTGTATGGAGGGAGCGCTTCTCTATATGCGGATCTATATTGCCGCCGCCCCCGCCATTATGCTCTATAATTTCGGAACCTCGGTCCTTACGGTCTCGGGAGACTCTCAAAGACCGCTTTATTACATGATCGCATCGGGACTTCTGAACGTGGTCCTCAATTTCGTTCTTTGTCTGATCCTGCCTCAAAAGGTGGTCGCCGTTGCGGTGGCGACGGTTGCCGCTCAGGTGTTGGGAGCGATCCTAGTCCTGAGGCGTCTGTCCCGTGTGCAGGGAAGCTGTCACTTCACCTTCCGCCGTCTGAGCTGGAGCCGAAGCTCCTTCGGTCGGCTGATGAGCAACGGACTGCCCATGGCGCTAAATTCGGCGCTCTATCCCATTTCCAACCTGCAGATCCAATCGGCAACGAATTCCTTCGGCACGGCGGTGATCGCGGGCAATGCCGCCTCGGCAAACATGGAGGGACTGGTGGGAAGCGCCTGCGGAACTCCCTTCGGCGCGGCGGCAACGACCTTTGTAGGACAGAACCTCGGCGCGGGAAAAAAGGAAAGGGTCAAGAAATCCATTCTGTACTGCATGACGCTGAGTGTGGGAATTGCGACGCTTCTCGGCGCTTTGTGCTATCTCTTCTCGGCTCCGCTGGCATCCCTTTACGTGGGAGACGACGCGGCGGCGATCGCCGCCACGCAGATCCGTATGCGGTACGTGCTTCTGCCCTACTTCATTTGCTGCGCCTTCGGTCTTATCAATCACGTGATCCAATCCTTTGGCTATGCTTCCTTTACGGCGGCGGTCAACGTGATCTGTGTGGTCCTATTCCGTGTGTTCTGGATGGCGGTGATCTATCCCTTGGATCCCAGCTTTGATATGATTTGTCTTTGCTATCTCGTTTCCTGGTGTCTGACGCTTCTGACCTGCGGCGGATTCCTGCTCTATCTGTATTTTGGAAAATTCAAAAAGGGAACCTTGAAAAAGATGTAAAAAAGCAGCTCGCTTCGCAAGGAAGCGGGCTGCTTTCGGTTTATCCTTTTTTCAGGGCGGCAAGAACCTTTTCCCAACGCTCCTTGTGGCTCTCGTGGGTGTAGTACGGCTCGAAGCCGAGGGAGAGATACATAGAAATGGCGGGGAGCCGCTCGTCATCGGTGGAGAGCATGGCTTCGGTGTATCCACGATCCCGAAGGGCATGAAGTGCGGCAAGGGCGATGGTCGTTCCCGCACCCAGTCCTTGAGCATCCTTGCGAACGCCCACCATACGGTACCATCCCACACCGGGAAACATGGGGCTTTCTACGGCAGAGGCGGTGGCGATGAACCGACTGTTGTGGGTCAGATACAGAACATGCTCGGGCTTGTAGTCTCCCGCCTTGATCATAAAGCTGAAGGAGTAGTGGCGCTCAAAGGCGCTTTCGATGATAGCTTCCCATTCCGCTTCCATGCCCACACCCTCACGGTGATGGATCAGCTCCATGCCGTTCTTGAGAAGAATGGGGGGGAGCTTGGAAATGTTCGCCTTTTTCATAAGTAACTGAGGAAGTCCGCTCATACCCATGCCTCGTTTTCTTCACGGTCCTCATGGAGAACCTCTAAGTGTGCGGGCGGATCTCCGCAGTCGTATACGTCCAGCATGACGCCGCCCTTCATGGCGCTTTCGTGGGCGGTAAGACCCGGAATGTTGTAGCGAGCCGCCTGCCATGCGTTGGTGGGAGACAGCTTGCCCGTCATGTAGGCCTGGCAGAAATCGTCTACCATGAATTTGTGGGTGCCCGAGTGACCCGTGGGCATTTCGTCAAATTCCTTAGGAAGACGGGAGGTTTTTTGAATGGGAGCCTCTCCTCCGCCCCATTTTCCGTGAACAAAATTGTTGATGTAGTCGGGCTCGCCCTTATGCGCGGTAAGCTCGGAAGGGTTGAGCAGGTCACTGACGTCCTCGTATTCGCAACTGTATTTGTCTCCCGACATGGTCAGATAGCTATGGTGTACCAAGGAAAATTCGTAGGATGCCTTGGTGCAGTTGAATGCGGAAATATAGGTCTCGGGGCATTGCCATGCGACACGGCGGTTTTCGCTGATGCGGACGATGGAATTGTCGCTCATTTTCAGAAGCATGGAGGAGTTGGAGAAGGGATTGTCCCAAAGATTCTGACCCTTTCCAAAAATATCGGGGTCGATGGTATCCTCATAGCCGAATGCCGCCACCTTCAGGGCATGCGCCTTGGTGGACGAAAGCACCATGGAGGTGGAGTGGGTGGGATAGAAGAAGGGAGGAATGCCCGCTATGGTTTTCCAGGCTTCCTTTTCGGTACGCTCGAAGATGTGGTAAAGTCCCTTCATGTCGTGGTGATACTGCGCTTCGGCATACACCAGCTTGCCCATCTCGCCCGAGGCGTACTTCTGCCGGCAGAAGATGGCGGCGGGGCGGTAGATGCCCGTCTCGCCCATGGAGTAGGTCAGCCCTGTCTCGCCAACCAAGCGGACGATCTCTTTGATCTCCTCAATGGAGGATGCCATGGGGACGGCACTGTAGACGTTCTTGCCTGCCTTCAGGGCAGCGATCGCCATTTGACCGTGGATGTGTCTTTGAGAGAAGATGGCGATGGCGTTCAGGTCATCCGACGCTACCATTTCCTCAAAGGTGTCGAAGATTCGGTCACAACCGAACTTCTCCATGTAGTCCTCGGCGCGTTCGCGGAATTTGTCGCAGAGCGCTACGTATTCGCAGGCGGGGTGCGCCTTGAAAAGGGGGATGAAGTGCTTGGCAAATTGACCGCATCCCACGAAGCCGATTCGGATTTTTTGTTTCATGTGATCCTCCTTAAAAATGAATTTTATTTCTGCCCTTATTGTAGCATGTTCTTGGTGACTTGAAAATGTAAGGGCGTTGTTGAAGAATTGTAAAAATGTTGTCAAAACAAAATAAATCTTGACTTTTTCAGCCAGACATGGTATGTTTGTATTGTAAAATTGTTGACAGGAGGCCATATGAGCTACGATACCGACCGATACCATCTGAAAAGACTTTCCGGGCAGAGCCTTGGAGTGACCGAATGCGGCATCCAGATCTGTCATAAGGGACATGCCACCTCCCGAGGAAGCCGCAAGTCCTATGCCATCCATTTTATATTGGAGGGTAAGGGCGTTTACACGGTGAAGGGAAGAAGCTACATGCTTTCCGCGGGTGAGGGATTTCTGATTACCCCCGACGTTCCGAATCATTATCGGGCGGACGATGAGGAGCCTTGGAAATACGTATACGTTTCCTTCAGCGGCGCTGACGACGATACTCTGGTGCATCACGCGGGACTGGACGAGGAAAACGTGACCTTTTCCTTCCCCTTGGATGAGGACATGATCAGAGATCTTTATGCCATGCACGGGGCTGGCAAGAAAAATGAGGCGCAAGGATACGACGTGACGGGATATTTTTTGCTTTGCATGAGCCGCCTTGTACGGAAAAACCTTGAAAACGGAAGAGGGACGGATGCCGCCGACCGATATGTGAGACGGGCGATCCTTTACGTGGAGGATCATTATTCCGAGCGGATCGGAGTGGACGAGATCGCTGCCGCCGTGGGATTGGAGCGAACCTATCTTTACCGTCTTTTTAAGGATAGGCTGGAATGCTCCCCGCGGGAATTTTTGCAGAGCTATCGGCTGGAGCGTGCCGCGGAGCTGCTCGGCGACTCAACCCTGGCGATCTCTGAGATCGCTCTCTGTGTGGGATTTTACGATACCTCTCATTTTTACAAGATGTTCGTCTCGGCCTACCATATGACCCCGAGACAGTATCGTGAGAAAGCAAAGGAGAAAACGTAACATGGAATATGCTTTGATGGCAGTGTCGGTGCTGTTCGCTTCCTTGAACAGCATCATCTTGAGAATTTTTAAAAATCGAACCGTAAAAACACCGGGCGACAGCTTTTTCTTCAACGGAGGTCTAAGTCTTGTTTGGATGATGATCATGACGGTATGGTTCTTTGCCTCGGGCGACCGAAGCATCAGCGCGGGCGCATTGATCTTTGGCGCAATTTATGGTGGCATTCTTTGCCTGTTCCTCTTTTTCAAAAACGAGTCCATTGCGTCGGGTCCCGTTTCTCTGACCTCGCTGATCGGCAACTGCGCCTTTATCATTGCCACCTTCTTCGGCGTGATCTACGCAAGCGAGGGCATCAGCATCTTCCAACTGATCGGCATGGCGGTGATCCTGCTTTCTCTCTTCCTTTGCATCAATCCGAAAAAGAGCGCCGTCAAGCTGACGGCAAAATGGTTTCTTTACTGCTTCGGATTCTTTGTTGCAGGAGGACTCATCGGCATCTTATATAAGATCTTCGGTAAATCCGATGCCGCCTCCGAGGTCAACGGCATGATGCTGACCGCCTCGGTGGTTTCCGCCGTCTGCTTCTTCCTCTTCGGCGTGATCGTGAACCGTGTCAAGGGGCAGGGAAGCCCCAAGATCCGCCGAGGCTCTCTTCTCTTCATTCTCCTTTGCGGCATCACGGGCTGTATCTATATCCGACTCAACGTATCCTTGTCCGCTCTCATTCCCAGTGCCGTCTTTTTCCCTGTGGCAAACGGCGGTATCGTGGTCGCTACCACTGTGGCAGGTGCTCTTTGGTTCAAAGAAAAGCTGAACCGCACCCAGCTTCTCGGGATCCTCTTCGGTCTTTTGGGTATCATCATCACCGGCTGCGGCGAGTTCCTTTGGGGATTGGTATGTTAAAGGACGCGGAGGATGCGGGGACGCGGTCGCTTTTGAAAAAGCTCCGCAAAACTTTTTATACAAATAATTTATGATCTTCGTGCATTCTCCTCGTGATTATTTTTATAAAGCGGCATTGTTCTTTCTCTAATGTAGAAAACCATCGGACTGCGTTGCTGAGCCAACATATGCGTAAGCATATGTCCCGAAGCGAAGCGAAGGAGGACACCGATGGTTTTCTTTTTATATTTATAATTATAGTCAAGACCACACCGCCGGTGGTTTTCAAAATACAATAAAAAAGAAAGTGATCGGTGGCCGAGTGCGAAGCACATGCCGCCGTCCGATCACTTTCTACCTTGGAGAAAAAACATTCGCCCACATCTCACACAAAGACGAGGAACGTGAATAAAAATAATCCATATTTTGTATGAAAGTTTTTGCCAAGCTTTTTTCTAAAAAGCGTAAAAAACTAGTCGTAACTAATTCTTCTTTTTCTCGCCAATCATTCCACGCAAAGCGGCGAGGGCATCGGAGAGACCGCCCACCTCGTCGATGATGCCGTAGCGGACGGCCTCGTCGCCGTCGATGATGGAGCCCACGTCGGTGGCGATCTCGTCGGGGCGCATCATCAGCTCACGGATCTGATCGGGATCTGCCTTCGAGTGGTCGCAGATGAATTTGATGATCCGCTTTTGCATCTCGTTGAAATAGTGAAAGGTTTGGGGAACGCCTACCACCAGACCGTTGATGCGAACGGGG
>JAFVRI010000151.1 GCA_017504335.1 Clostridia bacterium | reverse complement strand
ATGATCATGGGAACCGTGGATTTTCCCATGCCACGGAGAGAAACGGCATACAGATCGCCCCAATGCGCCAGAAAATAACAGGAGCTGTTGACAAGGAGCTTGATTTTGGCGAATTCGATCACCTCGGTGTTTCCGGGTGCAAAAAGCTCCAGAATGGGACCGCTGACCAGATTCAAAATTGCATTCAACACAATCGAGCTCAAAACCGTCACAAGCAAGCTAACCTTAACGCCTTGACGGATCCGCTCCATCTTTTTCGCACCCGTATTCTGTCCCACGAAAACCTGGATCGCTTGCACGAATCCACCGCAGATCAGCTGGGTGTAGGTTCCCACGTTGGAGGAAATCGAGCTTCCCGATACGTAAACACTGCTGTTAAAGGAGTTCAGAGCGGTCTGCATCACCGCGTTTCCGATCGCAAACATGGAGCTTTGGATACCCGAAGGAATACCGATGGCAAGCACGCTTTTCAGCGTGGGCAGGTGAAACTTCAGCTTTCGCCAAGAAAAACGGCAGTAGCCGTCGCTCCGCATCAGATACACAAGAAGCATCAGGCAGGATACCCATTGCGAAGCCGCCGTTGCGACGCCAACACCCAAAGCCCCCTGCTCAAATCCGAGAACCATCACAAGGTTCAGAACCACGTTGACCACACCAGCGGTGGACAAAAAGATCAAGGGTCTTGTACTGTCTCCCGTGGAACGTAGCATGGCGGCACCGTAGTTGTAGATCAACTGCGCGGGAATTCCGCAGAAATAGGCACGCATATAAAGAATCGATTGCTCCATGATGGAGTCGGGTGTATCCATGAACCGCAATAAGGGATCCGCAAACACAAAGCCAACAAAGGCAAGCAGAAAGCCGCAGATGGTGGCGGTCAGAATGGAGGTATGTACCGTCTTCTGGATCTTCTCATACTGTTTGGCGCCTACCGCATGGGAGACAACAACACCCGCACCCACGGAAAGCCCCATAAAAAAGGTAATCAAAAGGCTGCTGAGCGCACCGCAGGCACCCACCGCCGAGATGGCGATCTCACGCGCCTCGGGCGTCGCTCCGCCCCAACGGCCCACCACGATGGTATCCGCCGTATTGAACAGCTGATGAATGATCGATGTCGCAATGATCGGCAACGAAAATTTCATCAACTGGGGAAGGATCTTCCCCTGCGTCATATCCATTTTGATCTTTGCCATGGCAATTCCTCCGCAAGTCATTTCCTCCCCGATATTGTACACCTCTTCAAAGGGAAAGTCAAGCCAAAAAGGAAAAAATCTGCCCACATCGGACAGATTTTTCCTATCTTGTCATGCGTCAATGATGACCACCTCGGGGGCATTGAACAGTCGAGGAATGAGGATGCTTCCTTTCTTCAATCCAGTGCCGATCACCAACCGGTCGTCATGTACGCCATCCGTATATTTGGGGAACAATCCCTGCCCGGGGGCAAACACGCCCCGTCCGAAAAAACGCCACTGTCCGCCGTGGGCGTGACCGCTGACGATCAAGTCAATGGGCAGCTCCTTTAAGTACCGCTCGTAATATTCGGGATGATGGCAAAGCAGAACCTTAGGCTCTTTTTGTGCGCAAAATTCCCCGAGCCATTCGAGATTGGGGCTACCGCCCTCGTTGATCAACCCCGATTGCAAGCCGCCGAAGGCAATGCCGTCACGCACCGTAAATCCGTCCCGCAAAAAGCAAGCACCGCTTTCCTCAATACGCGAAAGATCCTGCTCGTGATAGATCCTCGGCTTGGTTTTGATCTTCCAGAAGATGCACCAGGAATGCACACCGCCGTCCTCATGATTGCCCGTGCTGTAAAAGACGGGAGCGATTTTCGCCGCCTCGGAAAGCATGGAAAATCCGTTTTGATGGATCGCGTCTTCCACGCCGTCCAATCGCTCCAGAATGTCGCCCGGCATCAAAATATAATCGGGATGCTCCCGACGCAAAATTTCCAAAGCTTCTCGGGGATCTTCCCCATGAAGATCGGATACCAATGCAAAGCGCAAGTTTTTTCCGAACCGTTTTCCTGACAAACGAACAAAGCGTGTTTTCATCTTGATCTCCTTTTTCCCTTTTCACATGGTTAGGGCTTGCTTGCCGCAAGCGTCGCAGGATCGGAAGCACCGATCCAGATTGAACGCCACCCGAGGCAGAACTCCCAGATCCTCCAGCAGCGTAAACAGCGGAAAGAAAATCGCCATAGGAGGCAGCATGACCGCTACCACCCATGTAACTGTCCGCCAAATTCCGTCCAACAAAATCCCGCTCAGCCACAGGGGCGAGCCCAACCAGCAGAGTATGGAGCGAAGCCCCATCTCCATTCTCGAAAACAACCAAAAGAGTGCCTCCGAGGGCACATTGGCACCAACCGCCGTCAGCCATAAAATCCCTGACAGCATCAGCAGCATCAAGGGAAACGCGGTATATTTCCCAAGCAGGATCCGATCCCATTTCCGATCCGATCGGGAAATCTCTCCCCCGCCGCTGACCACCGCTGAGGCAATCTCCTCGGCTTGCTTGGCAAGAGGGATCCCTTCTATGAGAATCGACTCCTTTCTCCTCGGAAGTGTCTCAAAGACCCCTACCGCCTCGTCAATGCCCCGCTCACTTCGAGCACTCATTCCCACAACAGGAATTCCGAGAAGCCCCGAAAGCTTCTCACAATCCACAAAAACTCCTTTTTTCTCCGCCTCATCCAATAAATTCACGCAAAGCACCACTCGCTCACACAGCGGCAAAATTTGCAAAAGCAGGATGAGATTACGGGAAAGACATCCGCCGTCTGCCACCACAGCAATCACATCCGCCTCACCCGATCGGATATAATCCCCTGCCAACCGTTCTTCCTCAGAGGTGGCATCCAAAGAATAGGTACCGGGAAGATCCACCATCCGCATCGGCATCTCCCCTCGGCGGCAGATGCCCTCGGCACAGCCCACGGTTTTCCCTGTCCAATTGCCCGTATGCTGTCGAAGTCCCGTCAACGCATTGAACAGGGTGCTTTTTCCTACATTGGGATTCCCGGCCAATGCCACCGTGATCATATCCCCCCGTTTTGCTTCATTCGCATCCATGACCGACCTCCGTGCCGATCACACCGGCGGCATCCCGTGAACGTAGGGCGATCACCGTTCCGCGCATGAGATACGCGGTAGGATCCCCCAAGGGCGCTTTGTATAAACAGGTCACCTGTGTATCGGCACAAAAGCCCAGATCCTCCAGGCGCTTTTTCATGTACGGTTCCCCCTCTACGGCACAGACCGTCATCTGTTCTCCCACCGCAAGGGTATTGAGTCTCAATGGCTCCGTCATTCACTCTACCTCCTATTCGGGAGCGGAATGCTCCCAATATAATATATGAGTCGGCATAGAGGGGAGTGCGGAACATCCTTATTGTATCATAAAGTGGGCGGACTGTCAATGCTTCGGAGTGATATCCACGAGAAGGAACGACGGTGGGAGCAAGCCCCCGTCCTACCGAAGAAAGAGCTTCTGCCGTTTCATTCGGTATATGCTCATCCCTCGTAGGGCGGGGGCTTGCTCCCACCGT
>JAFVRI010000150.1 GCA_017504335.1 Clostridia bacterium | reverse complement strand
TAATAACGATATCTTTTTCGAAGACACAGTCCCGAACGAAGTCGCTGATGAGGCGGTAATTGCCGTAGGAATGTTCTTCGATCCACTTCTTTTCTTCAGCAGTCACGCGAAAAGAAATAAAATAATCTTTGTTTTGTTTATTCATTCTAATGTCCTTTCTGTAAAAAAATGATAGGGGTATGGGCTTAGCCCGACGCCTTTGCGGCCGCCCATTTGGGCGGTCGTAACACAAAGGCGAAACTCGTCATAAAGCGTCTTCATCCCAAATCCTCCGCAGGAACGCAAGGGACGGAAGGGACGAAATCTGTGAGAGCAGAAGAAACAGAGTCACTTGAGTCACTTGAGGCACCGTCAGAGAGAGGACGGTATTTGACCACAACGTACTTTTGTCCGTTGCTCCTTTTGCTCTCAAAGAAAACACCGAGGTCTTCCAGCTGATAACGGTATCGGTTCATCATTTGCTTGAGCCCCTTGGGGTTCACCTCTTTCTCTAACGCTTCGGAAACATGATGAGCCAGTTCGGTATTTGTGCCGACGAATTCATGGCTTTTTGATCTCCAAACGAATCCCAACACATATGCCATTTCATCGGGAAGCAGGGTTTCGGGCATGGTCAGGCTGTCGGCAATGAGAGTCCAAACGCAGGTGTCTTTGTCAAGCTCAAGCTGTATCTTTCGGTCACGGATATCACGACCGGAGACATGGAGCATAGCAAACCGTTCCATTCTCTCGTTCTTATCCAAAACGAAAATGGCATCCGCCGCACCCGAAATGCCGGTGCTCCCCGAGAGCTTGTTGACGGGATCCTTATCATTCATCTTCCGCAGATGATGGACGAGCAGAAGACAGATACCAAGCTCGTCCGCCAACTCTTTGAGGACTCGAAGCTCTGCGTAGTCACCTCCGTAGGAAACGTCGGGCGTAGGTGTACGGATGAGCTGGAAGGTATCGATGGCAACCAGAGTGATTGCCGGGTGCTGGCGCTTGAAATCCCGAAGCCAATCGCAGACACCGCTTTCGATGGAAGTGCATCCGGTAGCAAAATACATTCCTTCGGGAACGTTGTCCGTGATGGTGTTCAGGCGCTCTTGAATCCGCCTCTCGCTGTCTTCAAGGCAGAGGTAGAGCACTTCTCCCCTCGCCACGTCAAGCCCCCACAAGGGCGTTCCTTGGGCGACGTGGACGCAGAGGTCAAGCACCAGCCACGATTTACCTACCTTGGGTGAGCCCCCGAGGATGCAGAGCCCTTGGGGCAGTAGTGTGTCGACGCAAAACTTCGTCGGTGGAAGTCTTTTGTCCATGAGTGTTTCACCGTCTATCACGGTGAGCTTATGAGGGTTACTTGTCATTAGTAACCTCCTTTCCTGAATAGTTTTTGTTTGAGAAATGAGTTGCGCACCTCGTTTCTCGATATGTGGCTCTTTTTCTTCAGCCTTATTTTTGCAAACACAAAAAGGGTAGGCATCTGTTGCAGAGCATAACGAAAAAACATAAGTCAAAACTTATGGTCTTTCTATGTACACTCTAACGCAACAGATGCCTACCCTTGATTCCCGGTTAAGCGGTCGGGAGGATGGCTCGTGTTATTTACGCGATAGATAAAAAATCAATATTCAATTGTCAGTGGCCAAGTGCTGCTATGTGAAAGGTAAGGTTACAGCATCTTTTTCAGCCTATGGGCAACGCAAACGGCAACTCCCTGAATCTGAAGTTCTTCAGGATAGATGTCACCATAGCGTTCTTTGTCCTCGTTGCAGGAGCGAAGGAAGTATGCTCCCTTGTTATGATTAAAGCCGAGGACTTTAAGGTTGTTGACACCTTGATCGAGAGCAACGACAATGTCACCGATCTCTGCGGTATTCTGCTTGCGGATCATAACGTAATCGCCGGGATGAATACCCGCGTCGATCATCGATTCGCCCTTTGCGATCAGCGCAAAGAACTCACCCTTACCAACCAAGGATTCGGGCATGCGAATGTACTCGATGACCTGTTCGATTTCTTCCTGACCTTCACCGCAGGCTACGTAACCAAGCACGGGCATGGCGTAAGCGACCTGCTCCATCTCCATGCGGCGAGTGCTTACGGAACGGCGACCGTTGTACTCAAGCTCACCGTTCTCTTTCATAGCAGAAAGGTAACGATGTACGCTGGTAACGGCAATTCCTGTTCCGGCTGCGATGTCACGCACCGTGGGCGTTTCACCGTAGCTTCCGTAGTATTCGTTGATGTAGTCAAGGATAATTTGCTTTTTCGAATCAGCGGTTCTACTCATAGCGCCTCCTTGGAACAACTTGTTCCATTTGACATTATACTACATATTTTTTCTCTTGTCAATAGGTTTGGAACAAAATGTTTCAAGATTTTCAAAAAAATTTTTTCTTGCCCTTTAATTTGGTTATTGCGGTGCTAAAATTACGCTTCGAAAATAACGGCAGGAGCCAATGTTATTTAGCCCCTGCCGCTGTTTTATTCGTCCTCACCGATCGGCAGAAGGCAGGCTTCTGCCATCAACCGCACGCCCAAGCGGAAACCGTATGAGAATGCATCGCGCTCGGTGATGCTGTGCATCTCGTTCATGCATTCCTCAAATTTTTCAAGTGTTTCCTTCTGCTTGTCCGTGAGCGTGCCGTCCAGTTCCTCACGGTTCTGGGCGACCAGCTTCAACAGTTCCTTCAGCCGCTTGTCGCCACGAGTGTCGTCGAACAGTTCGCCCACGGGAGAAATAACAGCCGCGGTGC
>JAFVRI010000149.1 GCA_017504335.1 Clostridia bacterium | reverse complement strand
GGTGATGGGATTTGGCGGCATAAAAGCCCGCCCGAAGTCCTTCCTTGGTTTTCGCCACGGGGTACTGTCCTTTGTTGCGGTAGCCGTGGGTCCTGCCCGCGGATTTAACGGGCAGAACGGTCACGTTTGGAAGCCCCGCCTTGCGAAAGGCGTGGGTCACGTATTCCTGTTTTAATTCCAGCTCATGGGCATAGGTCACATGGCGGTAAACGCATCCGCCGCAGGCATTGGGGGCTTCGCAAAATCCCTCTTCCCGATGGGGAGACGGGGATGTCACCGACAAAAGCCGACCCACCAAAAAGTTCTTCGTGACCTTGATGACCTCCGCCTCGATCTCGTCGCCGCTGACCGCTCCCCGCACAAAGACCACCCGACCGTCCTCGGCGCGCGCCACACCGGCGCCAAGATTATTCAGATCGGTGACCGAGAGGCTCAGCACACTTCCCTTTTGGATGTCACTCATGAGACGTAATATTCCTGTCCGTTCTCGAGGCACAGACAGCCGAGGGGCTCGTCAAAGGCAGCGCCGCAGTCGATAAAAATGGCACCGTCGCTATAATGGATCTTGCCCTTTTCCGCCCCGTCAATGGTATAGGTGGGAGTATGACCCACCACCATCGTCACGTCGTCAAAGTAGACGCGATCGGGGTCGGCAGGCTCGGAAATAAAGTCCTCGGGCATATAGTCATCCAGTGCCGTATCGGGGTCAAAATCAGCAATGCCCGCATGGACCAGAAGATAGTTCTGTCCCTTGACGGTGATCTCCTCATAGAGCGCGAAGTCGGACAGATATTCGAGAACGCCCTCCTTCATATCCTCATCCAGCTTTTTGAATCCCTCCATGGTGGGCTGACCGCCCTCGGTGATCCATGCCGTCATCTCTCCGAGGATCTCGGGATCGGGAGCCGCTCCCTTGAGCATCTTATCCATTTCCGTGAGCATCTTCAGTGCCTTCAGGTCATGCTCGCCCACGATGGGGATCACGTTGTAGCGCATACTCAGATCGCAAAGCAGATCGATCGATTCCTCGCCGTAATCCACGATATCGCCGAGAACGTACATCACATCGTCATCGGTAAAGTGTATTTCCTTCAGAAGTCTTTTAAATTTTTCAAAGCATCCGTGCAAATCGGAAACGAGATAGGTCATGGTAATATTCCTTTCTATGGGTTGATTGAAACGGTATTTTCTTACGCAAACAGCTGTCGCAGATCTATGCCATCCCGCATGAACACGGCGGCATAGGAAAAGGTCAGATGGAAGAGCGAGGTATTCCACTTGGAATCCCTGCCCCATCCCTCAAAGGTGGTGGTAGCTCCCTCTCGGAGCATCCGCAGCCACGACTCGGGATCCAGAAGCATTTCTCGGATCACCCCGTTCTCGCCCCGTTTGGCAAAGCCCACAAGGCAAAGGAACGAACAGAAGAGGGACAGCTCGTGGATCCCTCTCTCCCGAAGCATGTGTGAGATCGCCCGCTCACAGTCCGTGTCGGGGCAAAGCCCGAAGGCAAAGGGGAACACGTTGCCCACAAGGCTCACGTGGTCCTCGACGACACCGTCACGGAAGAGGTGACGGTCGGGCAGATAAAAGGCATGCAGGAAGGCATCCACAAGAGGCTGCCCGTCACGGTAGGCGGGCTCTCCGAGGATCTCTGCCATTTTGTTTGCCGTCCGCACGGCTTCGATATAATAGGCGTTGATGGATATGTGGGGCTCTTCGCAGACCTTGCCCTCCTTGATATCCACCGCATAGCCGTCCTGAAAATTCTTGGGCCATTCCACCACGCACCATTTGTCCAGGTGGGAGAGAAGTCCGTCTCTCTCGTAGTCGCGGCGGTAGCAATCCAAGAGTGCCTTGACCTTCGGGTAGTTCAGGGCAAGGTAGTCGCAGTCGCCCGTCAGGCGATAATGCCAAAGGATCAGATAGACCATCATCAGAGGGTATTCCGCGATCTCCTGCATAAAGGCGCAATCGAGGCAGGTCACAAGACCGTCGGTGACAAAGGACGAGGAAAATCCGTCGTCAATGAGCTTGCGGACCATGCCGTCATCTCCCGAAAGGAGCATATGGCAGAGTGCCGTATAGCATCCGTCGCCCACGTAAAAGCCCTTTTCCCGCTCCATGCAGTCCTGAATGACCTCCTGCACACCGTATTTTTGGGTGTGCACGCAAAGCTCCCAGATCCTTTGCAGGTCGGCATCCTCGGAGAATTCGGGACGAAGTCCTCCCGCAAGGCTAAAGGGATGGTGTCTTGCCACCAAGAAAAACGAATCGATCTCGCATCCATCGGGAAGGATCAGCTCGGCATAACGGAAGGATTTATAATCAAACTGGTCGAGGGTGCTTGCTCCCTCGCCGAGAAGAAACGTCTCTTCATATACGCAGTTGGCACGAAGCTCATACCGCACCCGTCCGTCCTCCAGAAGCTCCTGTCCCTGACGGATCACGATCTTATCGCCCTTCCGCCCCTTGACGGTCAGAACCAGATACCCTACGTAATTGGCGCCGAAGTCGGCAAAGAGGCTCTCTCCCTTTTTCTCCAGCACCTTGGGCAGAATCCGCTCAAAGGTCAGCATTTTACTGCTTTGCTCCGCCAGGATGTGATCCGCGGTGGTATGAAGCCTTGCGTGATGCCAAGAGGAATCGTCAAAGTCCTCTCCTTCAAAGCCCACCTCGGGGGCGCTTGCGTCGTATTCCTCCATAAACTGGGTCTGATAGCCCACGGTGGACAGCTCCCTGTATCCTGTATGGGGATGGGTCAGAAAGCTCTCGTCCGAGGAAAGCACCGTCTCTCCGTCCGCCAAAAGATCGAGGATCAGTCCGTGCATGCAGTCGCCACTGACCCACACACGGTTCACAAGTCCTTGATAAAGGGTATGCACCGCCAAGGTATTCTCGCCCTCCCGCAAGAAATCGGTCAGGTCGATGACGTTGTAGTTGTAGCGAAAACGGTAGGCGGGGGCAGGTCCCTGTCCCACAAACGAGCCGTTGATATAGAGCTTATAGTAATCGTCGGCGGAAATATAGATTTTCGCGTCGGCAGGCTTTTTGACCAAAGTGAAACGCCGACGGAACAGAATATGGCGATCCCGATGCTCGGAGCAATCCAGCTTGACCCGCTCCAGCTGTCTGAAAAACACGTTACGGGGCGGAAGAGCGTAAAACTCCTCATCGGTGATCCATTTTCCCAAAAACTGATGCATGTTGGTTGTCTCCTTACACAGTCTTGACAGTATTGCTGTAAAATTGCTCCACAAAAAGGGTTGGATCGATCTCCATGAGCCATTCTTCAAGGGTCGCCGTTACGGGCTGCTCGGTAAAGAAATGCCCAGCCTCCAAAAGATTCATGCCCGCCTCGGGGGCATCGGTCATATCGTGGTAGCCGAGGTTGCCTGACAGATAGGTGTCGGCACCCGCTTCGCGAGCCGCTCCGAGATCGTCACCGCCCGAGCCGCCAAGTACCGCCACACGGCAGACAGGCTTTTTCGCGTCACCAAGGAATACGGCGGGAGCGTTCAGCCGCTCCTTGACCAATCGAGCAAAATCCTCGGCGCTCATGGGAGAAGATAGCGAACCGATCCGTCCGATCCCCTCCTCACCGAAGGGCTCGGCGTTCTCCATGCCAAGCAGACGGCAAAGGGTATCGTTGACCCCACCTTCCACCGCATCCAGACGGGTGTGGAAGGACAGGACCGAAATGCCGCCAAGGAGCAGATCGACGGTCTTCTTGCCAAGATACTGCTCTCCGTTCACCGCCTTCAAGCCCTTGAACAGCAAAGGATGGTGTGAAAGGATCACGTCAAAGCCGCCCGCCTTTGCACGGGCAACCGCTTCCTCGGTCACATCCAATGTAATCAGAACACGGCGGACCTCCTTCTCCCCATCGGGGCAACACATGAGCCCGTCGTTGTCCCAAGGACAGGACAGAGACGAGGGAATTTTTTCATTCAATTTTGCGTAAAGCTCACGTACGGTCATGATGATTCCTTTCTTTACAGTTACAAATACGCGCGGATGCTTGCAAGTAGGGTGTCCTCTTCGGGGGTATCCTCGCCTGCCACCGCTTTGCCCTCTTTCCGACGGAGAAGAATCTTCTCCCAGTGGGCAAGCAGTTCACAAAGAAGGTCGTCCCCTCTTTGCAGATTGATTTCGCCGAACATCAAGGAAAGCTCGTCGCTCTCCCGCTTCTCGCCCGTGTATTCGGCTACGATGATCTGATATATTTTGTCTTCCTTGACCAAGCGCTCTTCTACGATGGCATAACCCTCGGAAAGAAGAAATCGTCGTACGTTCTCCGGGTGGGTCATGGGCTGCAAGATCAGCCGTACCCCTTCTCGCTTCGTAAAGGGCGCGTCCGCAAGAATGCGGGCGATCAGCTCGCCGCCCATGCCGAGAATGCAGATATCCTCGGGGGCATAGGACTCCAGTGCCGAAAGGCCGTCACAGAGAACAGGTGTCAGACGATCCTCCCCGTCATAGGCGCGCAGATGCTCCCGCGCCCGATCAATGGGACCCTTGTGAATGTCCGAAACCACTCCGCCCCGAATCCTTCCCTCCAGCAAAAGCCAAAGAGGAAGATAGGCGTGGTCGGTTCCTACGTCTGCCATATACGACCCTTCGCGGACATAGTCCGCCGCCGCGCGCAGTCGCTTGGATAAGGAAATGGGATTGTGTTTCATGGTTCTTCCTTTTGAATGGGGGAACCTGCTCACGCAATGTTCCCCCTTTTTTCATTATGTCGGACTCTTGCCCGTCCTCTTACTTTGCCGCCAGAAATGCGTTGATCTTTGCGACCAGCGCGTCTGCGTCGGTTCCGTGTACCATGCAAGCCGCCTCAATGGACTCGCCTCTTGCAGAGGGACAGCCCAGGCAGTGCATGCCGATTTCAAAGAAAAATTGTGCGGTTTCGGGAGCCTTGTCCAGAACATCGCCAATGATGGATTCCTTGGTTACCTGCATCGTAATTTCCTCCTTTTTGGGTTTTTATCTATACATAT
>JAFVRI010000148.1 GCA_017504335.1 Clostridia bacterium | reverse complement strand
GCCAGCGAAACAGGCTATTGGCTCGAACTGCTATATAGAACAAATTATATTGATGAACAGACCTTCAAAGCGCTATCCTCTAAATGTACCTCGTTGCGCGTTATGCTGATCGCATCTTGTAAAACTGCAAAGGATAACACAAAATGAAAGAGAGTGTTTTGAACAAGGAAATTTCCATTGCTAAAAATGCACTTAAAGAAAGTTTGCTTTGTGACAATATATTAAACAAAAAAATGATATGTGATATATATTGTCTATGCTCTCATTTTGACTATACTACATATGTGCAAATTTACGCAGATGACAAATCATACTTCTTGCTGTATGCAAGAACATTTGTTGCTGATTATCTGGGATTGAAAAGCAGCTGCCAAACATTTGACAGTACCCAAGAAGCCGATGCTCACGCAGGAAAAGTCGGGAAGATCATTTGTGGAATGAAAATGACACCAAAGAGTAATTCTGTCATAAAAGATATTTTATCAGTTATTCCGATTGTTAGCGAGAAGGAAGAAAAAACCAATATAGTATTAGACGAACATTTTACATATATCAAATATCACGAGGCAGATAAAGAATTGTCTTTTCGTTATGCCTCACATCTTAAAAGCAATGCATTCAGCGAGGAACAAGTAAATACTCTTAATAGTCTTTACACACTAATAACGTCCGTTTAATATTATGATAATCGGACTCCTTTTGTTCGTTTTTACCTCGATTAGACACCTTTTCACTCGTTTAATGCAAAAAAAGAGAGGATATGTACAGCATATCCTCTCTTTTTATGCTTTTTATGGTGGAAAGCGATGCGACGAAGAACCCCATAAACATGGCGCATACGCCATGTTTGCTTTGCTCGCGCTCTGTCAATGGGTGCAAGCCCCCGCCCTATGTAGAATAAATTTACTTCGGGCAATGAATTCTAAAAAGCACAAGAATATTGACACAAATAGTCAAATGTGATATAATTCAAAGGTAGATAACTATAGAGTGGATCAGCAAACCGCATAGAACGTTGATTCCTTTATGCTTTTCAGAGGAAAATCTTATGGTCAGGAAAAAGAAATTCACGCTTTCAACCACGCAGATCATCTTGCTCAGCTTCCTTATGACAATTCTTGTGGGAAGCGCATTGTTGGCCTTACCGATCAGTTCGGCAAACGGCGTAGCCGTTCCGTATCTTGACGCTCTTTTCACGGCAACGACCTCCACCTGCGTGACGGGACTTGTTACGCTTCCAACGGTGTCAACGTGGAGCGTATTCGGACAGATCGTTATATTGCTTTTAATACAGATCGGTGGGCTTGGTATCATCACCGTTATGTCGGGGTTGATGCTTCTTCTCAATAGAAAAATGGGGATCGGAGACCGTCTGCTCATTCAGGACGCATTTAACCTGAATACGATGTCGGGACTTGCCAAATTTGTCAAAAACGTGCTGTTCGGTACACTATTCATCGAAGGAATAGGGGCTGTTCTGTATATGCTCGTGTTTGTTCCCGAGTTTGGCGCAAAAGGAATATGGATATCCATATTCAATTCGGTTTCTGCCTTCTGCAACGCGGGCATTGATATTATTGCCGAAAACAGTCTCTGTAATTACGCTACCAATCCCTTCATCAACATCATCACCTCCCTACTCATCATTCTCGGCGGTCTTGGTTATATCGTATGGTGGGATTTGCTTCGTGTCATTAAGAACCGTTCGCCAAAGAACCGTAAAATATTCAGGCATTTGACCCTGCACTCAAAGATAGCTATTACAGTCACGGCAGGACTTGTTCTTTTCGGCGCGGTTCTGATATTTGTTTTTGAATATGCTAACCCCAAAACCATTGGAGAGATGTCTTTGTTCGATAAAATTCAAGTATCCTTCTTCCAATCGGTCACTACGAGGACCGCAGGATTTGCCTCCATTCCGCAAGAAAATCTGACAAACGCATCCGCCGCCGTATCGATCATCCTGATGCTCATCGGTGGCTCACCTGTGGGAACCGCAGGCGGTATGAAAACCGTAACCATCGCCGTACTGATCAGCTCGGCATTTTCTACCATCCGCAATAAACATAATACATCCCTGTTCGGTCGCCGTATTTCCGAGGATTCGGTAAAAAAAGCGATTGCCGTGCTCGTAACATTCCTTACGATCTGTACCGCGTCCACCGTGCTTTTGATGGCAACCTGCGACGCTTCCGCTATGGACGTGTTCTACGAAACGGTCAGCGCAACGGCAACGGTCGGTCTTTCGAGAAATTTGACGGCAACGCTTAACACGTTTGGTAAGCTCATTATCATAATAACGATGTATTTCGGCAGAGTCGGTCCCATATCACTGGCGGTGGCTCTTGGCGGTAAAAGCAAAAATCAAAACGTCATTTCCGAGCCGACGGAGGATATCAGTATAGGATAAAGGAGAAGAACAATGAAGACGAAAAAAACATACGCGGTCTTTGGACTTGGAAGATATGGAACAGCCGTGGCAAAAGAGCTTGTGGAGAACGGTATGGAGGTTATCGCCGTAGATTCCGAGGAAAGGATTGTCAACGATGCGGCGGCATTTCTTCCCGTTTGCAAATGCGCCGACGTAACCGATGCGGAGGTCATATCCCGTCTTGGAGTTGGCAATATTGATACCGTTATCGTCTGTATGGCAAGCAATTTGGAAGCAAGCGTGATGGCAATCACGCTATGCAAAGAAGCAGGTGTCAAGACCGTTATCGCAAAATGCGCCAACGAGATGCATCAAAAGATATTGCTTCGCGTAGGCGCGGATCAGGTGGTTTTTCCCGAAAATGAATCGGGTGTCCGTCTTGCCAAGAACCTGCTCAGTTCGGGCTTTATTGATATGATCTCTCTGTCAAAAGACGTATCTATGGTTGAGATCGACGTAAAGGACGAGTGGTGCGGTAAAAACCTGATCGAGCTGAATCTTCGAAAAAAATACGAGTTTAATATCGTCGCCATCAAGAAGGGAGAAACCGTCAACGTCAACATCAATCCCGAGCAGGCGCTCGATGCGGAAAGCTCTCTGATCGTTATCGCGAATACGACGAAACTGGGTAGGCTGAAGTGATTCATCCTCGTCTAGCGCGCGAATGATTTTATTTTCATATATACCATCATATAACGAAAAACGTCCGATTCCCTTTTGTCACTCGACAAAGGGATCGGACGTTTGTTTTTAGAAGAACGTCAACTGGTCGGTTTCGTTGAGATTATCCAACACGCCGTTTTTGCGAAGGATCTCAATGACCGCCTTGGTCAGCTTGGCGCGCAGGCGAAGGTCATCCACCGAGAAGAATTTCTCCTCGTTTCTTGCGGCAATGATATTCAGTGCCGCGTTTTCGCCAAGACCCGGCAATGCCGAGAACGGCATACGGATTCCTCCGTTTTCCGGAAGGAATACATAAGAATCCGACTTTTCAATATCTACGGGAAGGAATTTGATCTTTCTGGCCATACATTCATTGACCAATTGCAAGGAAGGAATCGATGCCAATTCCTTGGGAGATGCCTCCTTCTTTCCTCGCTTTTCAATATCCTTGATGGTCGCCATCACACCCGAACGCCCCTTCATGATGATCTCGGCATCAAATCCACCGGGTGCGACCGTAAACATGGCGCAATAGAAGGCGATGGGAATATGTACCTTATACCATCCGAGACGGATCGCCGACATGACGTACGCGGCGGCATGCGCCTTCGGGAACATATATTTGATCTTCTTACAGGACCAGATATACCATTCGGGTACATCATGGGCTCGCATGGCTTCCTCCCATTCGGGGGTCAGTCCCTTTCCCTTTCGGACGCTTTCCATGATCTTGAAGGACATGGCATTTTCCAAGCCGTAACGGATCAGGTCGTTCATGATGTTATCACGGCATCCGATTACCTTGGAAATATCGCAGGTCCCCTCTTTAATCAGTGTCTCGGCATTGCCGAGCCACACGTCGGTTCCGTGGGTTAGTCCCGAGATCTGCAACAGGTCTGCAAAGTTCTTTGGCTTTGCATCCATCAAAACCTGCTGAATGAAGCGGGTACCGAATTCGGGTAGACCAAAGGTTCCGATCTGAGCATCTATATCCTCGGGTGTTACGCCCAAAGGTTTGGTGGACAAAAACAGCTCATACACCTCGGGATCGTTCATAGGAACGTTCATGACGCTGGTATTGGAGAACCGCTCCAGCCACTTATACTTGGTCGGAATATCGTGTCCCAGCTCGTCCAGCTTCAGGATGGTATCGTGAAGATACGAGAACGCAAAGTGAGTCGTGACAATATCCGAATTGGGATCGTCCGCAGGATGCTGTACAGGGGTAAAATCATAGACCTCATATTCACGGGGCACAACGATGATTCCTCCCGGGTGTTGACCCGTGGTTCGTTTCACCCCCACGCAATTCATGATCACCCGTTCCATCTCGGCGCGTCCGATGGTGACGCCCTTGGTCTCAAAATACTTGGCAACAAAGCCGAACGCCGTTTTATCGGCAAGGGTTCCGAGGGTTCCCGCACGGAACACGTTCTCGGCGCCGAACAGCTCCTCGGTGTATTTATGAACCTTTCCCTGCACGTCGCCCGAAAAGTTCAGATCGATATCGGGAGATTTGTCTCCGTAGAATCCAAGGAAGGTCTCGAAGGGAATGTCGTGTCCGTCCGCATTCATTTTCGTACCGCACTTGGGGCAGTTGGCATCAGGCATATCAAAGCCGGAGCCTACACTTCCGTCGGTAAAGAATTGAGAATACTGACATTTTGGGCAATAATAGTGGGGCGGCAAGGGATTGACCTCGGAGATTCCCGCCATGGTAGCAACGAAGGAAGAGCCTACCGAACCACGGGAACCCACCAGATATCCCTGGCTTTCGCTATACCACACCAGACGCTGCGCAATCATGTAAAGCACGGCAAATCCGTTTTTAATGATAGAGGTCAGCTCCTTATCCAATCTGGCGCGAACCAGCTCAGGCAGAGGATCACCGTACATGGATTTTGCTCGGGTCCAGCACTTCTCCTGAAGCTCCTCCTCCGCACCTTCCATGTTCGGGGTATAGGAGCCCTTGGGAATCGGGCGGCATTCCTCGATCATATCGTTGATCTTGTTGGTGTTTTCCACCACCACCTCGTATGCCTTTTCCTCACCCAAATAGGAAAATTCCGCTAACATTTCCTCAGTGGTACGGAAATAGATATGGGTATCCTTGTCCGCATCCTTGAATTTCATACCTGTCAGAAGGATCTTTCGGTAGATCTCGTCCTCTTCATTGAGAAAATGGGCATCGCAGGTCGCCACTACGGGCTTCCCGTATTTTTCACCCAACGCAACGATCATGCGGTTCAGATCCCTTAACTCTTCCTCGTCTGCGACGCTTCCCTTTTCAATCAGGAATCGGTTATTGCAGATGGGCTGGATCTCCAGATAATCGTAGAAATTGACGATCTCCTCGATCTCCCGCTCGGTCTTTTTTTCAAGAAGCGCTTGGAACAGTTCACCCGATTCACATGCCGATCCGATGATCAGTCCTTCACGGTATTTTTCCAATTCCACCTTGGGGATTCTCGGTTTTTTATGGAAATAATTCAGGTAACTGGATGAGATCAAACGGTAGAGATTCTTCATACCCGCTTGATTCTTGACCAGAATGATCTGGTGATAGGTATCCTGTGTCAGAGGATCTGCCTTTGCGTTCATTTCATTTTGAAGGTCGGCAAAATCCTTGACATCCAATCCCTTCATCTGCTCGATCATGGCAAACACAATCATGGCAAGCATTTCCGCATCATCGCAGGCGCGGTGATGGTGGAAATCGCCAAGCTGATAATGCTCCGCCAAGCGATTAAGCTTATGGGATCTCAGATCGGGATTGAGATAACGGGACAGCGCCAGAGTATCCAGATACGCATTTTCAAAGGGGATACCGAGCTGCTTTGCCGCCACACGGATAAAGCCCGTATCGAAGTCGGCATTATGGGCGATCATCAGCCGATCTCCCACAAACTCCATAAATTCAGGCAATACCTCGTCAATGGTTCTCGCGTCGGCAACCATTTCATCGGTGATGGAGGTCAGCTTTACCACCTCTTCCGGAATCGGGCACTGCGGATTGACAAAGGTATTGTAGCGCTCCAGCACTTCTCCGCTCTTGATCTTGACGGCGCCGATCTCGGTGATCTTACAGGAGGCGGCAGAGAGACCCGTGGTCTCTAAGTCGAATACGATAAATTCGTCATCAAAGGTACCGCTGTACTGTCCGAACACGGCGCTGGCACCTGCGTTGACGAAGTATGCCTCCATACCGTAGATCACCTTCATGCCGGTCTTATCCGACGCAAGCATTGCCTCGGGAAAGCCCTGTACGTTTCCGTGGTCGGTGATGGCAACGGCGGGATGTCCCCATTTTTGCGCCGTTTTCACGGCTACGTCGGGGGGAATCAGGGCGTCCATGCTAGACATATTGGTATGTAAATGAAGCTCTACTCTCTTTTTGGGAGCATTATCGCTTCTTGATTTCTTGGAAATGACCGCCACATCGGTATAGCTCATATACAGCTCATCGTCGTTGCGCTCGGTTTTCAGATAGCCGTGGACCGCTACCGCCATTCCTACCTTCAGCTTGCCGCCAAGCTCCGAGGCATCCTCGGGAAGCATGGAAAACTGCTTCACATAGATCGAGGCATTTCCGTCAAAAATTCCGAAGGTAACATTAAATTTATCGCCCGCACGGTTGGCTTCCTTATTGAAGGAGAAGATCTCTCCCACAAAGGTGATCCCGCGAACGGGACGGGTTGCCGTAGCAATGGGAATCGGTTGAATATCGAAGGAGACACCCAAAACATACTCGGGATTGGCAATACAGAAGCAGGACGATCCGATCTTGACATATCCCTCCTCGGGAAATTCCACGTGGACATTTTTGTCGTAAATGGTCGCCACTCTGGGAAGCTTTTCTTCCTCCTCCTCTTCCTTTCTGCCGGGCGCATAGGATTCACTTCCGCGAGAAACTGCCGCGTCGTACATCTTTTCCGCGGAAAGGATCTGTCGGTCAATCCGCTGCAGCTTCTCACGATAGGAGTCGCTCTCCGTATCCTTATGAAACGGATCATGCTGAATGATCACCCGTCGTTTGATCGAAAACTCACTCATCAGAATATTCTCGATTACTCTCGGTGTCGCGGCATTCTGCAACAGCTCCACTCCGAATTCGTTAAAGGGGATGGTAACGGTCAGGGTATCGTCGGTCAGCTCGTAACGGTAAGAGGAAAAGAAGCCCTTTGCCACGATTCCCACTCGCTCGGTCTCTAACAGGAGCTGCGAAATGTATCGCTCGCTGAACAACTCTGCGGGATAGTGCGGAAGAATCTTAAAATGCGTCAGCTGGTAGACCTCCGCTACCTGTGCCTCGATTCCGTACAGAGTCTCCTTCTCGACCAAATACGGGAAATCAACCGAAACCTCTAAGATCCGCCGTTCCCTATCGATTCTGGTTTTGGTCACCGTTCCGACAGAGAGAACCTTCCCGTATTCCGAGGGAGGCGAATATTTATTTAATAATTGCGCCAATGTTTTCTCTGCCATTTCGGATTCCTTTCCTTACGTTCTGAATTTTTTGATCTCCTCCAAAAGCACCGACACGATCTCTGCCTCGGGAAGTTTTCGAACGATCTCGCCCTTCTTGATCAGGACCGCCTCGCCCTTTCCGCCCGCAATGCCCACATCGGCCTCTCTTGCTTCTCCGGGTCCGTTCACAACGCACCCCATAATGGCAACCTTGATCGGGATGTCCATGACGCCCTCACGTGCCGCTCTTGTCTCGAACTCCTTTACCAAGGAGATCAGATCGATCTTCGTCCGTCCGCAGGTGGGGCAGCTGACGATATCCAAGCCCATTTGTCCCTCCAGAGACATGGCTCGGAATATTTTCTTTGCCGCATGGATCTCCTCCACAGGGTTGTCCGTCAAGGAGACACGGATGGTATCTCCGATGCCGTCCATCAAAAGCGATCCGATTCCGATGGCGCTTCGCACAGAGCCGATCTCACGGCTTCCCGCCTCGGTCACACCCAGATGCAGAGGATACCTGCATTTTTCCGCCAACAGGCGGTTAGCGGCGATCATATTATAGGGATTCGATGCCTTCATGGAAATGACGGTATCGTAAAACTCGTTTTTCTCCAAGAGAGAAACATGATAAAGGGCGCTTTCACACAACGCCTCGGGAGTCGGCGCGCCGTATTTGGCGAGGATCTCCTTTTCAAGAGAACCGCTGTTGACACCGATCCGAATCGGAATCTGCCGCTCCTTACATGCACGGCAAACGGCACGGACACGATCCTCATCTCCGATGTTTCCGGGATTGATTCGGATCTTATCCACCCCAACCTCAGCACAGCGAAGCGCCACACGGTAATCAAAATGAATATCGGCAACCACGGGGATCGTAACACCCGCTTCCTTCAGATAAGGAATGGTATCCGCCGCCTCCACATCGGGAACCGTAATGCGGACAATATCGCAGCCTGCCTTCTCTAAGGCAAGGATCTGTGCTAAGGTAGCCTCCTTATCGTGGGTATCGGTATTGGTCATTGATTGAACGGCGATCGGGCGGGCTCCGCCGATTGCTGTTTTTCCGATTTTAATTTCTACGGTGTTCCGTCTGATGTCGTTATACTTCATGTTTTTCCCTCCGTCTCTATCCAAAGAGATGCAGTACGTCCTTTACAGTGACGAGGATCATCAACGCGAACAGCAGCATAATTCCCGCGAAGTTGATATAAGATTCTACATTTTTATTCATGGGCTTTCTTCGGATTCCCTCAATGATCAAAAACAGGAATCTTCCTCCGTCCAACGCGGGAAACGGAATCAGATTGAACACGCCCAGATTGATGGAAAGCACGATCACCAGATACAGCACGCTCCACACGCCGCTCTCCGCAGCCGTTCCTACCGCTTCAACCACTCCGACAGGGCCCGACACCGCCTCCATTCCGAAGCGTCCCGTCACCAAGCCGATCAAGGAATCGTAGACCATTTTTACGGTAGATACCGATCGCCAGAAGGAATGCTTGATCAAATTGCCGAATGTGGTTTTCTCCTGCAGAACGACAAAATCTCGGTTTCCAAAGGAAACACCCGATTCCTCCGCTCCCGGAAAGGATACGTCATGAAGGGTCACCTTCTCTCCGTTTCGGATCACCTGAAGATCGATGGGCTCATAGCCTTGATTCAGGATCTCATAGACCAGCTCATTTCCTGTATGCACACGGGTTCCGTCCACGTGGGTGATCTCGTCCCCCACCTGAAGCTGGACATTGGAGGTCGCTCCGTCTACAAATCCGGCAACCGTAGTGGATGCCAGATTGCCCATGGAAAAGACCATGATCGCCATCAAAAGGAATCCCAATACGAGATTCATGACAGGTCCTGTCAGGACAATGATCATTCTCTTCCAAATGCTTTTGTTGCAAAAGGCATTCTCATCATCGGATGCCTCATCCTCGCCCACCATGCTGACAAATCCTCCGATGGGCAAAAGACGCATTCCGTATTTGGTCCCGTATTTTTTGGATTTCCAGGAAAAGAGCCTCGGGCCCATACCCACGGCAAATTCCTTGATGGATACACCGCAGAGTCTTGCGGTGATGAAATGTCCGAATTCATGAATGAAGATCATGATGCCGAACATCAGAAGCATCAATAAAACATATAAAACAGTATGCATGGTTCTCTTTCTCCTTGTATATTTCAAAAAACAAGGATGTCACAGGGATACGTTTAACTTCTTCGCGATTGCTTCCCGTGCCGCTCTGTCGGCAGAAAGAATGCCTTCAAGATCATGGATCTTTGCGGCGCTTTGCAGTTCCTCCACCGTTTCGCATACCTTTTCGGTAATTTCGTAAAAAGGAATGCGATCCTTCAAAAATTCCGCTACCGCTACCTCATTTGCCGCATTCAATACGGCGGGAAGAGCGCCTCCCTTTCCGATACAATCGATGGCACACGGAAGCAGACGGAAGGTTTCTCCGTCGGGACGGGCAAAGGTCAGCTTACCGATCTCAAACAGATCCAGACGATCGATCACCGCCTCGGTTCTTTGAGGATAGGTCAGCGCGTATTGCGCGCACAGACGCATATCGGGCACAGACAGCTGCGCGATCACGCTGTTATCAATGTATTCCACCATAGAATGGATTATACTTTCACGGTGAACCACAACGGTGATTTGATCGGCAGACACACCGAACAAATGCACCGCCTCGATCACCTCAAAGCCTTTATTCATCAGGGTTGCCGAATCGATGGTGATCTTGGCTCCCATCTTCCACGTGGGATGTGCCAGTGCTTGCTCCACACCGATGGCACGAAGCTCCTCGGCGCTTTTACCGAAGAAGGGGCCTCCCGACGCGGTCAGCAAAATTCGCTTGACCTCACGGTCCTTCCCTGCCTGCAGGCATTGAAAAATGGCACTGTGCTCGCTGTCCACGGGAAGGATATCCACACCCTTTTCGCGAGCGCGAGCGGTAACGAGCTCACCCGCAACCACCAAGGATTCCTTATTGGCAAGCGCCAATCTCGCTCCCGAATCGATCACCGCAAGGCTGGGAAGAAGTCCCGCCTCACCGATAATGGAGTTTAACACCACGTCACGTTTGTGATCCCGCACCATGTCGCAGATCCCATCCGCTCCGCTGAATATACGAATATCGGTATCCGCCAAGCGTGTTTTCAGCTCGGCAGCAGCAGACGGATCTGCCATTGCCACCGAACGCACACCAAATTTTCTGGCTTGCTCCTCCACGCGGCGGTAATTGGAGTGGGCGCTGATGGCATCCACCGTCATTCCGAGCTGTTCCGCCGCATCCAATGCCTGCTCGCCTACCGAACCGGTAGAACCAAGCACGGCAATCGTTTTTTTGGTTTCTTCGTTACACATCACAAGGAAGCTCCTTACATGAGTTGGATTCCCGTAAGGGTCACAAACATACAGATCGCGCCCATACCGAGCGAAACCGCCAAAATCGAATCAAAGCGGTCAAGCATTCCTCCGTGACCGGGGAAAATCTTTCCGTAATCCTTGATTCCGTAATGACGCTTGATGACCGACATAATGAGGTCTCCAACCTGAGAGATAACCGAAACGATCACACCGCTGACAATGAGGAACAGGATGTTGGCATTCTGTTCAAACCAATGATCCACAATGATTCCAAGCAAGGCAAATC